>JAEURB010000038.1 GCA_016788435.1 Anaerolineae bacterium
CCATTGGCACGGGGGTTTTCCGGTTTCAGTGCCCTAGGTCGGGCAAGGGTGGCTGCAGCAAAATTGAGATATTCATGAAGGCCCGGCCGGGCCTCGTTTCAGTGCCCTAGGTCGGGCAAGGGGGGCTGCAGCGGGGCAACCGTCGGCCCGTCGGGATACCGCTTGTAGTACGTTTCAGTGCCCTAGGTCGGGCAAGGGGGGCTGCAGCGGTGCTGGCGCAGGAAGCGACTGAGACGCCAGCGCCCGAGTTTCAGTGCCCTAGGTCGGGCAAGGGGGGCTGCAGCTTTCGATCCGTACTTCTCCAGAGCGAGCAGCACGTGGTTTCAGTGCCCTAGGTCGGGCAAGGGGGGCTGCAGCCCACACGCTTTTTATACCATACAAGGTCATTTTTGACCATTAAGACTCGAATCGCCGCAATTAGCCGCCTTCTGCGCGGTCATTCTTCCGCCCTTTTTATCACCGTTTAGCACACCTGTTCGCTTTTTCCGAGAATCGGTTTGCTGCGCCAAAAGCGGGGGGATTCTCGCAAGCGTTTTTCTCTCAACATAGAACAGAAGTTCTGCAAGCCAGCGGCTTACAGGCCCGAATCGCGATCGATTCTCGGAACAGCGCCCGGAAATGGCCTTTTTCAAGCCACTCACGGATTTTCAGACGGCGTCACCACACAGCCGCCGGTATTCGCAGGCCTCGCAGCGTTCGCGTTCGCTGGCTGGCGGCGGCATCCGTTCTTCAATGGCCATCTGGCGCATGGTGTCCAGCCATTCCTCCACCCCGGCGCGCAGCGCAGCATCCACTTCCACCCGTTCAACCGTGCCGCTTTCGATGAAGACCAGAAACCCGGCTGGTGCCGCCAGCTTCCAGTCATCCTCGATCATCAGGCAGTAGGCGGCGATCTGGGCGATGAACGACGGGCTGGCCCAACTGGCGAGCTTGTAATCCACGGGATAGGCGGCCTCGGGCGTGACGATCACTTCGTCGAGCAGGCCAGACAGCGCAAGCCTTTCCGAACGGACGCGCACATCGAAACGCCGTTCCGCGTCCTCCAGGCCGTAGGGCTGCAGGCTGCGCCGGGCCTGTAACCGCGCCTCCTCCGGGTGCGCTTTCCGCCCCTCGTCCATCTTCGGCATTCGCGGGCGAAAATCGGGCAGGCAGCGGCCGTAGAAAAACTTGCGCGGGCAGTAGACGTACTGCTTGAGGTCAGTGGCGGTGAGCATCAGGCGGTCGGTTTCCGGTTGCATCGGCGGTTCCTCCATGAATGAACTCGATACTTCAGGACTTACGCAAGCAAGGGGCTTCAGCCCCTTGCGTAAGTCCTAACTTGAGAACGCGAGTTACGAAATGGTATCACGTACTGCCCCCTCAACCCCTCGTTCCCCTTCTCCCACGCAAGCGGGGAGAAGGGGATGAAAAACCGCGCGCTCGTGGTTGCCCCTCTCTCCGCTTGCGTGGGAGAGGGGCGGGACGAAGTCCGGGGTGAGGGGTTGTAGCGGCGCCTCCTTGAAAACCTGCCCCTGCCACCCAACCCCCTCTCCATCGCGCTCCTGCCATGGGCGGTGAGGTTCATGTGGAGAGGGGGAGAACCGCCCGCCGCCCCGCCCTTCTCCTCCTCTCCACACTCCGCACCTCTTTTCCTCCCTCTCGCCTTTCGGAGAGGAGGCCGCGGGGTGAGGTTTTTTGGAGCCAATTCCCTCGATTTTTACCATTCCTCCGGCTAGAACGGATCTTCGGGGCGGCGCGCGAGCGGCGGCGGCGGCGGGCCTGGGTCTGGCTCAGCAGCGGTCGTTTTCTCCTTCGGGCGATCATCCTTGCCCGCAATCTCCAGCGCGATCCGCTTGTCCCAGTCGTCGGCTGCCACCGGCAGCAGCAGGACGTGGCCGCCCACCTCCGCGATCCAGCCCCGCACGCGCCGCATCAGCGACTCCTGATGGGTGCGGCTCAGTTCCCCGGTGAAGGCGCTGAACTGCTCGCGATCCAGCCCGAAATCGGCGCAGGCCTCGGCCACCTTGCCGCGCGCCTTGTCATTGGCGATGTCGTAGATCAGCAGCACGCGCATGGCTGGTGCTCAGGGAGCGTGCAGGAATGGCACATAGTCCGGGCTGTGCCCGCGCACGAAGGCTGCGATGGCCCGCGCCTGCACATGGATGACCTGTTTGAGCGCCATTTTCATGCCCTGATGGGTCACTTCGCCGTCCAGCCCTTCCAGCACCCGTTCGGCCAGGCGGCGGCGCGTTCCGGCGCTTAACCAGCCAGCCTCATCCCGCTCGACGCTGAAGCCCCGGTTGACCAGGCCGAAGACGGCGCGATCCACCACCGGGGCGCGGAACTCCTCAATCAGGTCGAGCGTCAGGCTCGGTTTGCCGGGCCGGTCGGTATGGATGAACCCGCCGTAGGGGTCGAGGCCGGCCACCATGATCGCCTGCTCGATGCGGTGATACAGGATGCCGTAGCCGTAGTTGAGGATCTGATTGACCGGGTCGGTCGCGCCGCGCCCCTCGCGGCCGGGCCAGGCGTAGCTGGCGGGCACGAGCGCGCCGAGGGCGGCCCAATAGGCCTGCGCTGCGCTGCCCTCTGCCGCCAGCAGCGGTCCGCGTGCCTCATCCAGCATCAGCCCGGCCAGCCCGTCCAGCCGTTCGGTGTGCCCGCTAACAGCCTCGGCCGCCTGCCGTAGTTCGGCCGCCTGTGCCGCATCCGGCCGGTTGCGCGCCAGGTAACGCAGAAAGGCCGCCTGATTGAGGACTTTGCCGCGGGCGAAGGCCAGCCCCAAACTCGCGCCGCGCCAGTCGCCGAAGGCGGCCAATTGCTCGCGCCGCGTCAGCACAGTGCCAGTCAGCCCCGGCGCATAAATGGACGCATACGGGTCGCCATGATTGCTCAGGAAGAAGACCGGGATACCGCGCTCGCAGCAGGCTTCCAGCGCGTCCGACGAAATCGAGACGCCGCGCCCGGACAGAGTGACGGTTTCGAGGAAGAGGAGCGGCGCTTCGGCCAGTTCCGCGCCGTCACCGGTGACGGTCAGGCGCTCGCTGTGTTTGCCGACGAAAGCGCCATAAGTTTCGGCGCTGAGGTGCTCGACGATGGGCATGGGGAACAATCCTCCTTTCCCCACATTATCCGCCCGGTTCTCGTCTCAGTCGTACGCAGTGCTACGTAAGTATCCTGCGTTTCGAATCGCATCCGGTGGCCGCCGTTCTCGCCCATGAGTGCGGTTGCAGGGGCGCAGCGCGATGCGCTCACGCTCAGTTTGCCCCCGCCTGCCTCTGCCGCATTGCGTCACTCCAGTCCACCCGATGTTCACCACCCACCAGTCCACCCGTCCTATACTGGATCGCTGCTGGCCTGCTCTGCGCTGCGCCCGTTGTCCGCTATTCTGTCCGGTTGTCCGGTAGCTTCTTCCCTCAGTGTCTGTCCCGCTCTTTCGATTCTGTCCTGTCCTGTCTCGCTTTGTCACAGAGTCGCTAATTGTCCCGCGCTTTTCTCCCCCTCTCCATTTGCCCACGGCGCTTCGGGTCAGTCGGCCATGGAGAGGGGGCCGGGGGGTGAGGTTTTTTTCTGGCCGGGGTGAGGTTTCTTTCGAGCGTATAGAGGGTTGTGCGCCAGCGCCGCAGCGCCTGTCTCTCAGGCGGAGTTGACGCGCAGCCAGCCGCCGCCCTTCGTGACGTTCTTGCCGGCGTGCACCAGTTCGCCCCACACCAGCCACGGCAGCAGCGGGCCAAGCTGGCCGCGCCATTCCGCCTCGCCCACCAGCCCGCTGATCGGCGTCCAATGCCCCTTCACCGCCGAGCCTGAGCGCACATCCACCCAGCGCGTATCGCAGCGCACCCGTTCGGCGGCTTCGGCCAGCGCGCCCAACTGCAGGTAACGCATCCGCCACGCCTCAACCGGCGGTAGCTCAGCGTCTGCTACGGGTTCGGCGTAGCATTCGGCCAGCACCTGGCAGCGCTCGTGGATGCGCCGGACCAACGGGCCAAGCTGTGGAACGCGCAGGGTCTGTTTGGCCACTTTGAGCGCCAGCGGGGTGAGAAAGCGGATGCCGATGCGGGTGGGGTCGAGACTGGCGGCGCGGCGCAGCACCCATTCGGTCGAGAGCGCAACGCGATCCGCGCCAAGTGACTCCGCCGCGCTCAGATTGATCCAGCCGCCATCGGCACTGGCCGCCCGCACACTCTCCAGCGCCGCCAGCCCCCGCCCCCGCCCGAAGCCTTCGCTGGCCGCATGTTCGACGGCCGTTGCGATGAGGGGGAAAGCGGTAGCGGCCCGTGGCCCCACCAGCTTCAGGCCGAAGACGAACGGTTCGCCGGGCTGCAGCTCGCGCAGGCCCAGCGGCGGCTCGATGATCAGCGGGCGCGGCACATCGCGGCCGCGCTCGGCCTGGGCGTCCTCGCGGGCCAGCAGGTAGCACACCGGGCATTCATCCGACTGGCCGCGCGGGTGCGGCGGCGCATCAATCGGGCAGTTCTGAGCGGACAGCGCATTGTAGATCGCCCCGCGTATCTGCGCGCCGGGCTGCGGGCCAAAGCCGAGTGGCTGGCGGGCGCGCAGCCGGAACTCGGCGTGATAGACGCGCAGCCCCTCCATGCCCACCAGCGGATGGGTCACCGCTGGAAGCTGTTGCTCTTTCATCGCCGTGTACGCGACGCCTGGCGCACCGCTTCGAGGTTGATGATTTCCGCCGCCTCAAACTCGGTCACCAGCGCGCCGGGCACAGGCCGCAGCCGCAGGATGGCCGGGAAATGGCCCATGCGCCCGTGCAGTTCGGCCAGCAGCACGGCGCTGATGTAGTTGAGCGACGGCAGCGCCACCAGCCACACGCCGCCCTGCCAGTCCGCCGGGCTGATAGCGAGGCCATCCACCAGCGTAACGACCTGCGGCGCGAACGGCTCGTTAAGGTCGAACTGCGCCTTGATGTCAGTGACGCCCTCGACGGGCCGGCCCGCCAGCGCCGCGACCTGCTCGGCCTGTTTGGCGGTGAGGGGGTGGGAGAAGTTGAGGAGGATCATTATTTGCCTTCCCACAGACGGAACCGATCGTATTCTTTCAACTGCCCTGGCACGACATCGTAATCCGTCTCGTTGATATGTTTGGCGAATTCGAGCAGCAAGACGTAGTCACCATAGTCCCAGTAGAAGGCACGCTGCGCTTGTCGGCCCAGTTTGTAGACCGGCGCTTCTGCCTTGTTTGGGTACAGGTGATGATTTGATTCGCGCAAGCCGGGATCATGAATGGCATTCAGAATCTTCGCGAATGCCCGGCGATCATCCGGGTCCTTGGATGTTTCGTCATAGCGCTTTGCAGCCTGCCGGGAGAGATAGACTGGTGTGCGATCAAGCTCTCCAACATTCTTCAGTGCGATGACGCCAAGGCCGTTAAGCAAGAACCAGACCGCATCATCTTCGATGATCTGATCGAAGAAGGCCCATGCGGGATGCCCTGTCAGCTGCGTGTGCTCATCCAGATCGAGAAGCTCACGGAGTTCCGGCTCAGATACTAACTCCGCTTCGGCTGCCCTAAGCGCGGGATAGGCGCTCCTGACGACTTCATAGTTGAAGTCGAGCGGTACGCGGCCCAAGCGGATCATCTCAGTCGAACGCTCATAGATATAGCTGATCTCAGTGTCCGACTCGATCATGCCGATCAGGGTCAGATAGGGCACAACACCCTTGAAACCGCCCGTCGGGTTCAGGACGCGCCGGTAGGTGCCCGCTGGCGCTCCCTTGAGGATGTCATAGATTACGCCGATCAGGTTGCGTACACCGTCCTGCTGAAACCGGCGTCCGTCATCTACCTGCAAGCCAGAAATTACATGGACTTTAGAGGTCTCAATCGAGAAGAACTCCCTGGCAAAATCGGCGACCACGCGCGCCGCAAGGACTCCGTCGGGCGTGTCGGAAGCCAGAAAGTGCAGTTGGTCGCTTCGGTTACCCTTCCCATCCAGAATGTGGACGAGCCCATTTAGTTCGGCGCTCGCATCACCAATTCGAACCTCCGGCTGGTCTGATTGCGCTTCAGCATGCAGGAGGTTCAGCGTTCGCGTATACAACTCCTGGCCGTCAAACTGTGTGCTGCGCCGAATGCGCTCCAGATCAACATCTGTACGCCGCCGGAATGCCGCAGCTTCATTGCGGAGTGCATCGCCAAATCGTCCAAAAACGCTCGTTCCAACGGTCGAGATTACGCATATAGCCATCGTCCCACTCTCTCTTGTCCGCCGCTCACCCCTCCCGCAGCATGTCCACCAGCAGCTTGCGCTTGTGCTGGGGCTGCACCGGGCCAGGCAAGTCGAACAGGTTCATCATCCGGGCGTATATATCCTGCAGCTGGCGCTCGACCGTGCGGTGCGACTTGCCGAGCATGGCCGCCAGCGCCTTCGAGCTGGCGTAGGGATGCTCGCACACCATCTCGGCCAGGCGAGTCTCTTCCGGCGTCATGGACGCGCGCAAGGCGGCGGCCGGGCTGCGCCGGGCATCAATCAGCGCCTGCGGGTCGTCCGGCAGCAGGCGGGCGGCCTCGCCGGGCGGCAGGCGCAGGGGCAGCACCGGCAGCGCCACCACCTGCACTTGGTCACGCAGGCCGGGCGGTATGTGATATTGATCGGTGCGCTCGACCAGGTTCTCTGGCGACAGCACCGTGAACAGCCGGTCGTGCGCGCCGAAAGTCAGCGCCGCCGCCATCGCCGCATATACGCTCATTGCCTTGCGTCCCCCGGCGATCAGCAGGTGAACGGTGTGGCCTGCGATGGCGTGATCGCGCAGGACAGCATAGACGCCGCGCCAGTAGGCCGTCGCATCCGCCTGATCCTCGATGTCGAGTAGTAGGCGGCCATCGGCCCGGGTCATCTCATGCCAGCGCACGGGCAGCGCGGGATAGTCCACGTCCAGCACCACCGCCAGCTGCGCCCGCGCTTCCTCGATGCCGCTGGTGTACAGAATACCGGCGGCAGCGTAGGCGTACTGGTCGCGCAGCTTGTCCAGCGCGATGGTGATAGCCGCCGGCCGCGTGCCGAGCGTGGCAAGGAAGACGAGGGTCATGGCTTGACGAAGTACCCGTAGCCAGCAGCAGTTTTTCCGCCCACGCCGAACACGCCAACGGCGCTCAACAGCCACTTACGTGCAGCGCGTACTACCTCATTGAATAGCTGGTCATCCGGCAGGTTATCCACCTCCGCACCAAGCAGGCGATAGAATTCCTCACGCAGTATCCGCGCTCCCGCCGCATTCCTGCGAACGCCCACTGCGAACTCGAACTCCGTACCCTCGGCCACGGTGATGAAGTTGATCGGGTTCGGGCTATCGTCATCAGCCGGCGGACGATTCGGGCCGCTGCTGCCGTTCGCATCGTCATAGTACTTCTTGAAGTGGACGGTCATGACGTCCAGTTCAAATAGCTTGCCGCTCGTGCCAGCCGCCGAAACGACCGCCTCATGGAACACGGCGAAGCCACTTTGCGCATTGCTGCCGAAGGCCAGACGGAACAGTACAGCATCAGGCGAGGCTTCGAGTCCAATCGGATCAAAGACGGCCATTACTGGCGTGCCGCACTGAATCGCATCGCCAACTGCAATGGTCAACTCGTGCAGCGCTTCTGCGCGGGCGCGGGCACCGTTCTTCTCGGCGTCAGGGGCGGCCAGCCACTCATTAAGGAGATCGAGCGGAGTCTTGCGTTTGCCGTCCTGTCGGCCCCGCCCATGGTACTCCGACGCGGCCGGCTCGGTGAGCACCGGCACGCCGAACTGCTCGGCGATGGCATACAGGGCATAGGTGCGGGCCAACCCCTTGAGCGCACTGCCCGGGATGGTGGGCAGGCCGGTGATGTAGTCGAGCGTGATGCCGATTTCGAGCGGCCCTTTGCCTCCCAGCCCGATGATCATGCGGCTACTCAAACGGCGCTTGAAGCGGGCAGCGCCTTTAGTTTTGGCGTCCCAGCGGGCGTATTGGCCGGTAACCAGTTCGGGCGGAACCTTAAGCCCGGCAAGGCGTTCCTTCAGCCATACTTCATGCCACTTCTTGTTCCTCTGATCAGGGACGTTCGCCTTGTCAATGGCTTCCTTCGGGATATAGCGCGCCATGATCAGGCTCAGGTTCTGGCATGCGCCGATATTGTGTTCAACCAGCGTCCTGGCATCGTTCGGGACGAGGTAATTGAGCATCAGCCCGCCTCCCCAGGGTCCTTCGCTTCCACGAAACGCTTGAGCCAGGCGAGGTAGGCCTGCGTTTCACTGCCGGCGCGGCGGTACTCGTCGCTGCTGCACGTCAGCACATAGCCGAGCAGACCTTCGCGCACCTGCTGCGCGCCAAGCTTGGGCAGTACCCAGGCATCCAGATGGCGCAGCAGAGCTACGTGGTGGCCTCTACCCTTTGCCGCGAGGAAAGCCAGTGTCGGGCCAAGGCCGTCACGCTGAATCTGCGAGGGCAGCCCACGCACGAGTGAGCCGTAATCCTTGGCATTTGGATCGCGCACCATACTACTAACCGCATCCCACGCACTCTTCGCGCGTTCCTGCTGCGTGGTCTGCTGAACTGGCGTTCTCGGTTGCGTTGTCATTTTTGCCTCCTCTACAGCCAGCGCAGGGCGCAGTTGCCCAGCCCGGTCGTTTCATCTCCACCCACCTGAATACGAGCGGGGATGGTCTGCTGAACCCAGTCCATCACGTCTGAAGCGTCCATGCTGCCACCGTTGCGCAGCCGCCGCGCCGTGATGGCGCTCACCAGCAGCGAGTCGGCAGGCAGCGCTTCCTGCGTCCACAGCGCGCCCTGGGCCACCGTCTTGCTGTCCGGCTCGAGGCGCACGCGTGTGGTCACTTCCGTGCTGTGCAGCACGAAGTCGCGGAAGTCGTCGTCGGGCAGAATGACGAGACTCTTCTTTACCTTCTCGCGCCAGAAGCTGTATTCCTCGCCCGGGGGCAGCGCGTTAGTGGCGAACCACTGCGCGATCATGTCTGTCCCAGCACTGGACGACGCGGCAAAGGCGAACTCCTCCAGCACCACCGAGCCGCTGACTCCCAGTTCGGATGAAGTCGTGATCTGGCAGGTCTTCGGGGCTGGAGCGGCGGGGTTGCTGAATGGCACGGCCTGCTCGGCAGCGGCAGCTTCGCGGGCCAGCCGGGCCAGCGCTAACGCGCTGGTGGCATAGGCGAAAACGCCGCGCAACGAGCGCACCGGGAACAGGACAAGGTGCGCCTCGCCCACCGACAGCGCGCCGGCGTAGTCGCCCGCCTTATCCGTGTCCGGCCCGAAGACGGCGAAAATGTCATTCGGCTCGGCTGGCGTCTGGCTGCGCAGCGCGCCCTTCAGGCCACTACCTTGAATGTTCGGGAAGTCAGTCGTGCGCTCACGCTGAATGGGCAAATCCACGGCAGACAGGCTCTTGCCCGCGCCAACGTGTAGCGCTGATTCGGCGTACAGGAATAACAGGGACGTTTTCATCGCAATCAGTTCTCCTCGTTAGGTGGCAGGTGTCCAGGAGGCGGTTAGAGCGCCACCGAAGCCAATGCGTGCATGATCGAGCGAATCGGCCGGTGATTCCGTGAATGGCTTGCCTTGCCAATCGGCATTGTCGAAGTAGTAAACACTGCCAGCCGGGACGTACTGGTACAGCGGTTTGGCGCGGTTCCTCGCCACATCCCAGCCGCTGATCGGCTGCGGGCGGCCAATCGCCGTACTGACCAGTTGGCCAGCGCCAACCCAGCGCGACCAGTCGCCGCCCTCAGGCTGCCAGCCGCCACTGAACCAGGCCGGTGTGAGCAGTACAACTTTCAGCCGGTCGCTGGTAGGGCCTTGCGGCAGGATGGCTGGCACGGCCTTGCAGTAACCGGAGCGCGACTCGCCGCCGATATTGATGATGGCGTCATCCGGCAGATATTGACCGCTCAGGCCAACCAGCAGGCCCACGCCGGACTGCGGACGCACGAACTGCGCATGATACAAATGCTGATCGCGGTGGGTGCGCCGGCCGTGGTCCATCGCCAGCCCAACGCGCTCTTCGAGCGCGAACAATTCGTCTGACTTCATCGTCTGCGCCGGCGTTTGGCCCTGCACGTAGGCCTTAACTCCAGCATCATCCAGCCAGCCACCGGCGTATTCGAGGTCGTCAAGGTGGCGCGGCGCGGCCAGTGGACGCCAGCCGCCAAACGGCGTGCTTGTAAGGAAGCTTCCCTCCGCGGCAACGGGCGACAGCAGCGCCAGGCCGGCGGCTTCATCCGACTTGGAACGCACGAGATCAAGCGGAGCCGGAATGAACGGCCTGGCGGCGATCTTGTGCGTTTTGTCTTCCACCATCTTCGCTACCAGCGGGCCCGTGAGGTTGAACTCATCGCTCAGGCTTGCCGAGGTGCCAACGAGTGTTTCGATTTCGCCGCGCCCAAAGGCCTGCCAGTCTACGTTCTGCGCTTCCAGATAGCTGGTGCGAACGACGCCCTGCATCGTCTGCGGGGTGGGCGGAAACTGGCTGCGCGCCACAAAGGACTGCCCGGCTGCAAACGGCTTGCTGTCGCGGAACATCCACACGTCACATGGCTCGATGAAGTACCAGTAGGTCACCGTGCGCCTCCCTTCGCCAGAAAATGGGCCACAATCACCCAGTTGGCCATGGCCTCCCAGCTGTGTTTTTCGCCAAGTTCGGTCAGCGGCCCTTGCAGATTCTCGATATCGCGGCGAACCGCCTCGTGAACGCCATCCCCTGTCCGGCGCTTGAGCAGGCGGCCCAGTTCAGCCTTACGCGCATCCTCCAGGCCATCACCAGCCAGCCAGCGGGCCTCGGTGAGCAGGTCATAGCCGAGCTTGCCCGACAGCGCATCCTCCGCGAACAGCACCTGCAGGTGGATGATTGGGTCGAGGTGATCCCACCTCGCTCCCGCCTCCCGGATTTGACCGGAGCGGTGCGATTCGCGGATGACCACTGCGTCGCGGTCGTATTTCTTCTTGGCAGTTTTCTCGGCCAGGCGGGCGTCCTGCAGCACGGCGTCGAACGGCAGGTTGGACGGGGCAGCCGCAATGCCAGCGCTCATCGTCAGTGGCTCCCCGATTTCCTCGCTCTCCGCTTTGAAGGCTTTGCGAATGTCATCAGCCAGATTGAGGGCGGTTTGCAGCGGGGCGAGCGCCAGCACGTCGTCGCCGCCGGCATAGACCAGCGCCGCGCGAGGATACTTTTCCACGAGTTTTGGCACTGTAACCTCGGCGAACCGCGACAGCATGGACGAAAACGCCTGATGAGCTTTCGCTGATTGCAGGCCGGCCAGATGTTTACCCATCTTGTCGCCATCCATGTGCAGGATGGCCAGATAGCTCGTGAGTTCCTTGCCACGCCCAGCTTCACGCGCTCCGTCGCCTCCGGCGATATAGTCAGCATCGGGGAAGCGTTCTACCTTATCGCCAAGCCGGGCAGACACAGACGGCACTTTTTGCGCCAGTCGTTTGATCAAGGCCAGCGCACTGAGTTCCTCGTTCGCTCGAATGAACTTTGGATCGGCCGGGTCATCATGAATTGCGCGCCGCAAGGCATCCCAATTCAGCGGCAATGCACGGCCCGCGCCGGTGAGGGTGCACTTCTTCGCGCCCGGCGCATCGTCGCTTGGCTGGGCGAAAGTGCGCGACAGGCGGCGCATCGCCAGCGCACGGCCGGCCGCAGCGAAGACCTCACCATGGCCGCCCGTATAAGGCACAGCGACCCAATGGACTTCCAGCCAATTGTTCACCTGCCGCTGGAACACATCCACCCAGTCACCACCGCCAACGGCGCGAAAGACATAGTCGCTCACCGCATTGGCAATCTCCATCCAGCGGGCCTGCAGCGCCTCGGCCACATGTTCGGCAACGGCCGCCGGATCATCCCCGCTGAGGAAAGCGAAACGATGCGGCGTGGTTTGTGGCGCCGCGCCCTTCATCGTGACCGGAAACAACATGTTCCAGTGCGCCTGATGCGCGGCTTCAGCGCCCGCGCCGGCGATAACACTGAGCAGCCGGCTCCCAACATACAGGTCCTGCGTCTTGCGCGCCGCCGCGATGAACGATTGCACCGGGCCGATCTGGAAGAGGAAGAGGTATTGGTCGGTCATGCCAGCGGTCCTCCCCACACGGTTTCGGCGCTGAACGATTGCGTAGCCACCTCCATAAACCGGTTCATGACAGCCCAGTTGAGCGGCTTGGCGCCGTGGCTGGCGGATCGCATGGCGGTCAGCACCGGCACGAGCTCGTCATCGACCTGCCGCACCTGGGCGATGAGGGGTGAGGCCCGGCGGCCGCCGTGCACTGAGCCGAACACTGGATTGTCTCGGAACGGATCACTGCGCAGCAGGCCGAAAAGCGCCTTGTTCGCATCTTCAGCCGAGCCGAACGTCTCTCGCCCAATCAGCACCCAGCTGTGCTTCGGATGGAGCGTCGGAAATTCTGGCACCGGCATCGGCGCAGGATCAGCCGGGAAGACGGTGCGAAGTTGCTGGCGAGCCGACTCGACCAGTGCCGGAACCGTCGCCGCGTCGTCCCACCAGTTACCGGCAGCGGATTCTGAAGCCTTGATCACGGAGAGGCTACCCATCATGCGCCGCGAACGTTTACCGGCGCCGCCCAGCAGCAACCAAACAGCGACAGTTTCGAGCGCGGTGGACGGAAGGGGGACACCGGGCCGCGTAACAAAAGACAGACTGAGGCGAGAACCAGCCAGAATTGCTTTTTCCGGGCTGCGTTCGCGCTCATTGGTACGGTGAGGCAGGAGATACTGGCGTTCGGCTTCCTTTCTTCGAATCAGGGTGCGCACCATCACCGCCGAGCCCTGCCCCGTGCTGCCGAACACCGCTGACTCTTTCTCCCACACTCTGTCCAGGCGGCCACCTTGCCGCGCTCCTTCAATAGCGCGCAGCCAGTAGCGCAGTTGCCCGCGCACCGATGGCGCGCGCCATTCCGGCTCGCCGCGCGGATCCGTCCCGTGCAGAAACAGGGGACTGATCGCTTCCAATTCGAGCTTAAGTTTTGGCAAGACATCCTCCTTTCAGTGAAGGCTGGTGAAATCTCAACCCAGCCTAAAGCATCTCGTGCGTGGGCACATGCGCAGCACTACGTAAGTACCGGCGCGCGAGTCACAAAGAACCTAACACGTAATATTTCCGTGGTAATTCAAGCGTACCCGGAAACAGCCTGTTCGAGCGTTGACGAGGGCCTTGGTTAGCGAGGAATTCAGAGTTAATTCACGGGGAGCCTTACCAGGCTTTGAGGCCTGGGATGCAAGGCAAACTGAACCCTACAGGTCCTCGATCTGATGGAGCATGGACAGGCGCTGTTCAGCGTTCCGGAATATCCCCGGCCAGTACCTGCAGGCGGCCCTGAAGGCCGAACTCACCCATACCGCTATCGCATTTTCGACAAGCGCTCCTTCGCGCTCACCGGCTGCGGGTAGAGCAATGTCGTCGAGGCTTGTCGCGCCTGCGCCAGCACATCAGCCAGTGGCGTGCCTGTCGCCGGTGCCGCGGTGATGAACGTCCGCCGCCGTAATCGCGCGGATACGAGCCAAATCCACCTTAGGCTGCCGGTCATAGGTGAGCAGGCCGTTGATCTCCTGCTCCACGTCGGTCAACTGCGTATAGCAGAAGCCGTGTACCTGCGGCGAGGCCAGAATCGCCGCGACCACCGCCTCATAACGGCGCAGGAAATCGTCGTCGCTGCTGGCCGCCGTGTAGCCCCAGCCCTCCTGCGCATCTTTCTGATAGGCGATGCCACCGAACTCCGTCACCAGAATCGGCTCGCCGCGCCAGGCGAATCCACTCACATACAGGTCGCGCTTGGCGGGCCGCGCCTGCAGGATGCTGTCTCGCGTCGCGTAGCGTGCGCGCAGCACGTCGCCGCTGCCTTCGTAATCGTGAATCGTCAGCAAATCGGTGCGGGCATGCTCCCAGCCGTCGTTGGAGATGACCAGCCGCGACGGATCGAGCGAACGCACCAGATGATAGAGCGCCAGCAGGTGTTCGGTCTGGCGCGAGTCCCCGGCCAAATCGGGCACGCCCCAGCTTTCATTGACCGGCACCCACGCGACGATACACGGGTGGTTGAAGTCCCGCTCAATCGCTTCCAGCCATTCGTGCGTGATGCGGCGCACAGCCGAAGCGGAATACTGATAGGCGTTCGCCATCTCGCCCCACACCAGCAAGCCTAACTGATCGGCCCAGTACAGATAGCGCGGCTCTTCGACCTTCTGATGCTTGCGCGCGCCGTTGAAGCCCAACGCCTTCGTCAGTTCGACATCGCGCCGGATAGCCTCATCCGACGGGAACGTCAGGATGCCATCGGGCGTATACCCTTGGTCCAGCACGAGGCGCATCATATAGGGCTGATTGTTAAGCAGCACCTTGCCGCCATCGGTCGCAATCTTGCGCATCCCGAAGTAACTGGTCAGCGCATCAAGGCACGTATCACCCTGCCACAGTTCGAGCGCCAGATCATAGAGCGCCGGATTTTCCGGGCTCCAGAGCGCCAGTTCCTCTGGCTTTCCCATCTGGAGAGACGCGCCTGTTCGTGCCGTATCAATGGCAATCCGCAGTTCTGTTACGAGAGCGCCGCCGCGCGTCACCGCTATGCGCATCGTCAGGCCATCTTGCGGCTGGGCGACGAAGAATTCCAGCGCAATCTGGCCGGAATCTATGTCAGGCAGCAGCGTGTAGCGTTCCAGATGCGTTTCTGGCACAGGTTCGAGCCAAACGGTCTGCCAGATGCCGGTCGTGCGCGTGTAGAAGATCGAGGCCGACTGCGTTTCCCAGTATTGCTTGCCGCGTGGCTGCTCCAGGTCGGTCGAGTGGTCTTCGGCGCGCACGGTCACCCGGTTATGGCCCGGCTGCAGCGCGTGCGTCACATCGGCGGTAAACGGAACATGCCCACCTTCGTGCGCGGCCACGAACTGCCCGTTCACCCACACCGTCGCCTGATAATCCACCGCCCCGAAGTGCAGCAGCACATGCTGCCCCTGCCAGGCGTCAGGCAATTCAAACTGGCGTTCATACCACACAATGTCGTGAAACGCCGTCTCGCCGATACCGCTCAGGCGCGCCTGATAGGCAAATGGCACGGTGATGGACTGGCTGAACTCATGACGCGTAAACCACTGATCCCTCAAACCGGCGTCATCGTCGTCGTACTCAAACAACCAGTCACCATTCAGGTTCAACCAGTCGGCGCGCACCAACTGCGGACGCGGGTATTCCGGGCGAGTAATCATCATCACCTGCCTGCTTTCCTGTACAAGAATGGCGCAAAATCCGGCGTCCACCAGTTCCGGCGGACGCCCAAATCACACTGGTTGTGGTTCAGGTTGCCGGGGCCGTCACCGGCGCTGGCTGCGCTTCGCGCGTCGGGCCGCTGACCACGGGCCGTCCGTCAACCCAGTCTAGCCGATCCAGCCACATCTGGCGCGTGTCCGTGCGCAGTCCTGCGCTCGAAATCTGCCACACGTGATAGACGATCCACGTCTCGCCGGCTGCGTCGCGAATCACCGTCTGATGACCGGGGCCAACCACCAGTGGCGCACGCGACATATCACTCGCCAGGATCGGGTTCTCCTCGGCTTCCACGCAGGGGCCTAGCGGCGTTTCGCACACGGCATAGCCTACCGCGTATGCATCGCCCGCATAGACATTGCCCGAGTAGAACAGCGTGTACTGTCCGTCCTGCAGCCACATGGTCGGCGCTTCGACCACCGGCCCCGTCCACGGCTGATGGTTGGCAATCAGGCGTACCGGCTCACCCACAAAGCCCATACCGTCTGGCGTCATCTGCTGCCCGTAAAGATAGGTAGGCAGGCTACGGTCGTTGCCATCGTTCTTCCAGTACAGATACAGCGTGCCATCGGCATCGCGGAACGGGCTGGCGTCTATCGAGCCGCCTTCTTCCGGTTGACAAACGAACGGCGCATCGCCCCGGTCACGAAATGGGCCCAGCGGCGAGTCGCTGACCGCCACGCCCACGCATTGAGCGCCGTGATCCTTGTTGCGTGCCGTGAAATAGAGCAGGAACTGGCCGCCGAGCTGCAGCACTTCGGGCGCCCACACATCCGGGCGGCTCAGCCTAACCCAACTCGGCAGCCCCGGCATCGCATCGCGTCCCAGATCCCAGTTCACGAGGTCGGTGGATGTCGCGACCTGCACGTTGCGCCCGCTTGATTGGGTGGCATAGGCATACCATACACCGTCCACCTGCAGCAGAAACGGGTCGGGAAAGTTTGAAGTCATCACCGGATTTTGCAGCATTCCTGTCGCTTCCTGTGCGGTCACATTGCCCCCAGCCACCAGGAGCAGGGCCGTCAACAACCCAACCATCCACCGGCCCCAGCGCTGGCCAATTCGTACAATCATCATGCTTACCCCTTCAGGCCGGTCGTCTGCACGCTTTCGACGATGTAGCGTTGAAGGACAATATAAAGCAGCAGCACGGGCAGGGCCGTAATCACCGCGCCGGCCATCATCTGGCCGTACTCCGAGGTGTAAGCCCCCTGCAGCGTACTCAAGCCGGGCGGCAGCGTCAGCAGATTACGGTCTCTCAGCACCAGCAGCGGCCACAGGAAATCGTTCCACGAGGCCAGAAACGTAATGATGCCGAGCGTCGCCAGTGCCGGCCGCGCCAGCGGCAGCGCAATATGGCGAAAGGTCTGCAGCCGCGTGGCCCCGTCAATGTAGGCCGCCTCTTCCAACTCCTTTGGCAGCGAGAGGAAAAACTGCCGCATGAAGAAGACGCCAAACACGCCGGCCAGCGCCGGCGCGATCAATCCGGCGTAGCTGTTCAGCCAGCCCAGCGCGTTTACGGTCAGAAAATTGGGGATCAGGAACATCATGCCGGGCAGAAACATCGTCACCAGCAGCAGGCTGAAAATCACATTGCGTCCGCGAAACTTCATTCGCGCATAGGCATAGCCCGCCAGCGAGTCGACTACCAGCACGAGGACGGTCACCGACGTGGCCACCAGCAGACTGTTGGCGAACCAGCGCACCATCGGCAGCGCCGGGTTGTTGAAGATGCTCTGGTAATTCTGCAGTGTGAAGGTGCGCGGAATCCAGTAGATCTGGGGCATGAACCACTCGGACTTTGGCTTGAACGACGTCGAAACCATCCACGCCAACGGGATGATGATGACGGCCGCGATGAAGAACAGCAGAAAATAGATCAGGATCCGGCTGGTGATCTTCTTCTGCCGCAAGGAGAGAAGGGAAGGCCGCGCCTGCGGTTGTGCGGCAAGACCAGTCATGAGGTCATCTCGCTTTCACTCTTCCCGAACGCGGAACAGGCGGAAGTTGGCATACGACACCGCAATCATGATCGCGGCGACCACAAACGACATGGCCGCGGCGCTGCCCATCCGGTAGCGCACGAAGCCCTCGTTGTAAATGCGCATCATGATCGGCTCGGTCGCGCCGCCGCCGCCCGGCTGTGCCGGCCCGCCTTCCGTCATGAAGAAGGGCTGGGCGAATAGATTGAACGAGGCGATGACGGTGATGATGATGATGAACAGCAGCACGGGCCGTAATCCGGGGATAGTGACATGCCGGAAGCGCTGCCACGCCGAAGCGCCGTCAATCGCAGCGGCCTCGTAGAGCGACGCCGGAATGTTCTGCAGCGCGGCCAGCAGGATGACCATGTTGAAGCCGGCTGTCCACCAAACCGTCGTGATGACAACGGCAAACCACGCCCATGGCATGGTCGACAGCCAGCGCGGCTGATCGAGACCGAGTGCCTTCAGGTAATAGTTCACCAGTCCACCCTGGCTCTGGAAAATCCAGAAGCCGAGCAGACCCACTACCGCCGATGACAGCACCCACGGCGCGAAATAGATCGCGCGGAAGTAGTTGCGCCCCGGCAGTTTTGTATTCAGCAGCAGCGCCATGCCCAGCGGAACCAGAATGAGCAGCGGAACGCTGAGCAGCACGAACTCGACCGTGTTGATCAGCGCGTTCCAGAAGACCGGAAACTCGACCGTCCCCGGTGTGAACAGGTGAGCGTAGTTCTCCAGCCCCACAAATTTCGTGGCTTCAGGCCGCAGTACGTCATACTCGAACAAACTGAGAGCCAGCCCCAGCACAAAGGGCCAGGCGACAAAAATGACGAAGAAAACTAGCTGGGGCAGAATGAACAGATAAGGGACGGCATCAAAGCGCTTTTTGCCCTGCTGGCGTTCCCTTGTTGCAACAGTGGCTCCCGCTGCGGCGGTCATGGCCCCTCCCGGCTATGTGCCACACAAGCTGTAATTTCGGACGCTGAAGGGACGGACAGAGGCAGAAGAATTCGTCCGCTGCCCGTCCCTTCAAGTTACCCGTTTATGGCGCGGTCGAGTACGTCGCGCGGTTCTGTTCCAGAATCTGGTTGGCGCGGTCCGCCGCGTTGTCCAGCTCGGCCTGCACATCGGTCGCCGTGCCGGCCATCAGTGCTGCGACGGCCTCATCCAGCGGCCCATAGGCATCGGTGATGCCAGGGACCGACGGCGGGAAGAAGACATAGTCCGCCGAGCCGGCCGCAATATCAGCCTGCGGTTGCACTTCGGCAAATTCCGCGCTGGCACGCACGATGGCGCTGGCCGGAAGCTGGCCTGCACGCGCCCACGTCACCGAATTGTCGAGCATGTAGCTGATAAAGATACCGGCGGCCGTATCATGGCAGGGGCTCACATCATCCTGCACCGGCAGCGTGAACTGATGCGAACCAGCCCACACGGCCATGTTCGGGCCAAGCTGCGGAACGGGTGCCGCCGCGCTGGCAAAGAACACGCCATCGCCCGTCACATTGGTAGTTTGCCAAATGCCGTTCCACACCATGCCCACTGTGCCGCCCTTGAACGAATTCAACTCGGCGTCAACTTCCAGGTTCGGCTGGCTGTAGGCCGCCTGCGCATCCAGCA
>JAEURB010000118.1 GCA_016788435.1 Anaerolineae bacterium
CGGTCGAACTCGATGGCCCCGGCGGCCTCCAACTCACGCAGCACCACGCTAATCGTCTGCGGGGTGGTCGCCAGATGGGCGGCAATCGTCGTACGGGTGACGCCGGGGCCGCTGAGCGATGGATCGAGCGACTGCTGGATCAGAAAGCGGGCCAGCCGCGCATTGACCGAATACATGGAGAGGTCTTCGAGGGTGCGAATCAACCCGCGCACGCGGCCGGCCAGCCCCTGGACGACGGCCAGCGCCACCTGATGGTTGCTGCGCGACAGGGCCTGCAGCGGTTCGGCGGGGAGCACACAGGCGGTCAGGTCGCTGAGAGCAGCGGCGTTGGCGGGGTTCGTTCCACCGTCAAGCGCCGAAATGTCATTGAAGGTGTCACCCTCGCCCATGATGCGCAGCACCAGTTCCATCCCGCTGGCATTGAGCTTGTAGATCTTGACGCGGCCTCGCACGATGATCCACATGCCGGCCGCTGCTTCTGCCTCCAGAAAAAGGACTTCGCCAGCTTCGACGGTGCGCAGCGCCGTGCGGGCTGCCAACTGAGCCAGCGTGGCTTCATCCACCGCCCGGAAGTAGGGGAGCGCCCGTATCAGATCAAGTACCACTGGGCTGGAACCTGTCATTCAGCATGCCTCGGAAGGACGAGAGCGCACAGCAGGATTGTACCCAAACGCAGCCATTCGCCCCGCATTGGAGCGAGTAGTGCCCCTACCGGAAGAAACCTCACCCAAGTGCCCCTCTCCGGTTCGGCCCGCACCCCTGAGCGCTCTCCTTCGGGGAGAGGGAAATTGGCCTGCTTCGCACGCCAGTCGCCCCGTCTCCCTCTCAGGGAGACGGGGTCGGGGGATGAGGTTTTTAGGCAATGGACGAGTTCTGATGCGTTTTCCCTAGCATAGTGGCAGGGCATTTACATTGTCAGGCAGGTAGCCCAAGGTGTTCAGCTCCTTGCGAGAGGGGCCATCGGGCTGAAGCCCACTGTTGAGTGCCTCCACCCCTGTGTTGACCTCGCAACGGCGCACGCTGCCCTTCTTTTGCGCTGTCTTATGCGCGTGTTATAGTTCTGTTTGTGCGGGGCAGGCGCTGTCTGGCGTCTGAATCGCATTGCTTACCTGACGTCCTATTCGAGGGAGAGCTATGAAGAAGAGCGGTTTTCTCATCGTGGTGCTGGTGCTGGCCCTGGCCGTAATGGCTTTCGGCCCGGTCGCGGCCCAAGACAGCAATACGCTGGTCATCGAAAGCTGGCGTAATGACGACCTGACGATTTGGCAAGACGTCATCATCCCGGCCTTCAATGCCCAATATCCCGATATTCAGGTGGTGTTTTCGCCCTCGCCGCCTGCTGACTACAACGGCCTGCTCAACAGCAAGCTGGAAGCCGGTACAGCGGGCGACCTGATTACCTGCCGTCCGTTCGATGCCTCGCTCACCCTGTTCCAGGGGGGCTATCTGGCCTCGCTGAACGACCTGGCTGGCATGGAGAACTTCAGCGATGTCGCCAAGAGTGCCTGGATCACGGACGATGGCTCGGATGTCTTCTGCGTGCCGATGGCCTCGGTCATTCACGGTTTCTTCTACAACAAGACTGCCTTCGACGAACTCGGCCTGACTGAGCCAACCACCGAAGCCGAATTCTACGCCGCGCTCGACGCCATCAAGGCCGACGGCACCTACGCGCCGCTGGTCATGGGCACCACTGACCAGTGGGAATCGGCCACGATGGGCTGGGAAAACATCGGTCCGAACTACTGGCATGGCGAAGAAGGCCGCGTGGGCCTGATTGACGGCACCGAGCATCTTAACGAAGGCGGCTTCCTGGCCGCGTTCGAGGCCCTCAACAAGTGGCAGCCGTACCTGATTGATGGCTATCAGGCGCTGTCGTACCCGGATGCGCAGGCCGCCTTTAGCCTCGGCCTGGGCGCCGTCTATCCGACCGGCTCGTGGGAAATCACCGGTTTTGAAGCTGGTTCAGACTTCGAACTGGGCATCTTCCCACCGCCGCTGCCGGAAGGCGCGACGGATTGCTACATCAGCGATCACACCGATATCGCCCTCGGCATGAACGCTGCCATCTCTGATGAGAAGCGCGCGGCCGCGGAAACGTTCCTGACGTGGATGACGACGCCCGAATTTGCGGCGATCTACGCCAATGCGCTCCCCGGCTTCTTCCCGCTCTCCAACGCCGAAGTGACGCTGGATGACCCGCTGGCCAACGAATTCCTGTCCTGGCGTGGTGAGTGCAACAGCACCATTCGCGCGTCCTACCAGATTCTCTCGCGCGGCGAGCCGAACCTGGAGAACGAACTGTGGCGCGTGAATGCTGAAATGCTCAACGGCACGATCACCCCGCAGGAAGCGGCTGATCAGGTGCAGACGGGCCTCGAGGCCTGGTACGCTCCGCAGCAGGGCAGCTAGTTCGCTCACGCTAGTTTCATGGTGCGAGGGGCGCGGTGGTACCGCGCCCCTCGCATTGCCTAAAGCCCTCATCCCCCGGCCCCTTCTCCCTGGTGGATGTATTGACCGGAGAGATGGGTAACAGGTCATTCTGAGACACAGGTAACAGTTTTTGGAGTGTACTGCGGTCGAACGACTGGACACAAAAGCGGCCGAAGTACACTTGGATCTGGTCACCGGGG
>JAEURB010000119.1 GCA_016788435.1 Anaerolineae bacterium
CCCCGGTGACCAGATCCAAGTGTACTTCGGCCGCTTTTGTGTCCAGTCGTTCGACCGCAGTACACTCCAAAAACTGTTACCTGTGTCTCAGAATGACCTGTTACCCATCTCTCCGGTCAATACATCCACCAGGGAGAAGGGCCGGGGGATGAGGGCCTTTGCAGACACGCCCTAGGCGGAAACGTCTTTCGACAGGTCTTCGTAGAAGGTGATGCACACCCCGGCGAGATCACGTACGGCGAACTCGCGTGTTCCCCAGGGCGTATCGTGAATTGAACTGAGGCCAGCGCCCTCAGGCTGATGAAAGGGAGGGATATTCCGGCCCTGAAGATCGGCGTAAAGCGTTTCGACACCCAACATCTGTATCCGGAGGCTGGTTTGCGCTGCGGTGTGTGGATCGTCGTTGTTCTGGAGCATGATCTCGACGGCGTTACGGCGGAGGATGGCGAGGCTGAGATCGTCGGCCTGGTAGGTCGTGGTAAAGCCGAGGGTCTGTGTATAGAAATCGAGCGCCGCCTGCATGTCTTTCCCGGCCGGAAGCATCGGGGTCAGGCTCTTGAGTACAGGGGTTGGATCGGACATAGAGGTGAGCCTGCTTTCTCATCCATCGGGCGCGACTTCACATTATAGGCCCGGCCCATCTCCGCGCAATTCGGCGCACAGATGGGCCGTTCCAGAGGGTTGCTTTTAGTCCTCGTGAGTAAGGGATTTCAGACATGCACACATTTTCGGTACACGACGGCCAGTTCTGGATTGACGACCAGCCGCAGTTCATCCACGCCGCCGAGTTTCACTATTTCCGCACGCCGGCCAGCGAATGGGCGCAGCGCCTTGGGCTGCTGCGCGATGCAGGTCTCAATACGGTCGCGGCCTATATACCGTGGCTGTGGCACCAACCCGCGCCGGATGTGACCGACGTGGACGGCCACACACACCCGATGCGCAACCTGGCCGGGTTTCTCGATCTGGCGGCGGAGATGGGTTTTCACATCATCGCCCGGCCGGGGCCGTACATCATGGCCGAAACCATCAACGAGGGCATTCCGCCGTGGGTGTTCGCCCGCCATCCGCAGGCCTTGTTCATCAACCAGGACGGCAAAGCCGAGAATATCGCCAGTTATTTGCAGCCCGATTTCCTCGCCCGCGTGGATGACTGGTATAAGGCCGTCTTCGCGATACTGACGCCGCGCCAGACTTCGCACGGTGGGCGCATCCTGATGATCCAGCTCGACAACGAGATGGGGATGATCCAGTGGGTGCGCAACATCGTGGATACCAATCCTGATACGCTGGAGCGTTTCGCGGCGTGGCTGCAAGGCGCGTATGGCCCTCAATTGGCGCAGCATTATCCATCCGCTGACCTGACTGGCTTACTGCGCGAACAGATCATGCAGCCCGGGCTGGATACTGGCGCGCGGGTGCTGGAGGACTACCGCCGTTTCTTCCGCGTCTATTTGCGCGAGTACGCCGTGCGCCTGTGGGAGATGGCCCGCGCTCAGGGCATGGACGTGCCGCCGGTGGTCAATGTTCACGGCTTCACGAACACGGCGGGCGGGCGCACCTTCCCGATTGGCCTGTCGCAGTTGATCGAGGTGATGGAGTTGCCCGGCATGGTGAGCGCGACCGATGTCTACCCGCTGCACGTCGGCGAAGGCAACTACCCGCAGCTTGTGATGATCAACGAGATGACGAAAGCGCTGCAAACCCCCGATCAGCCGCTGTTCTCCATCGAGTTTCAGTCCGGCGGCAATCAGGATTTCAGCGGCGTGCAATCGTCGTTCTATGACCTGCACAGCCGCTTGTGCATTTCAACCGGCATGCGCGCTATCAACCATTACCTGTTCTTCGCCGGGGAAAACGACCCGGTCCTAAGCCCGGAGAAGCGCCACGACTGGGGCCCGCCCGTGCGCAAAGACGGCACGGTGCGCCGCCACTACGCCCGTTACGGCAAGCTGTCGCGGGCGATTACGGCCTACGGCGAGGCGCTGGTGCGCGCCCGGCCCGTGACGGTGACGGCCATCGGCTTCCTGCTGGACCAGTTCATGACCGAGGTGCAGAACGGTGTCACGCGCACGGCGGAGGACATCATCACGCATCAGCGCGAGGCGGTGCTGTTCGACTTTCTGGCGCGCGGGCTGGCGCTCACGCACCGGCCGTACGCGGCACTCGAACTGGCCCGCGCGGCGCTCGACCCGGCCCAAACGCCGCTGCTGTGGACGATGCTCGACAAGCAGTGCGGCGCGGCCGTGCAGCAGAAGCTGGCCGATTACGCGCGGCGGGGCGGGAAACTGGTGATTGTGGGCCGCCTGCCGGATGAGACGTTCGACCATGCGCCGTGTACGATCCTGCGCGAGGCGCTCGGCGTGCAGACGGTTCAGAGCGACCCGCCGTTCACCCGCGCTGAGATCAACGCCTTCCAGCACCGCGACATTCCGGCATCGTTTGTGGAAACCTATGGCGGCCAGTTTGCCGAAGTCTTTGCGACGACGCAGGACGGCCGAACGGTTGGCTTCGTTCAGCGCGTGGGCGATGGTGAGGCGATGGTGCTGAGCGCGGCGTTCCCCACGAACACGCTCGACGACCTCGACGTGCTGCACCAGATGGCGAACCGTATGGGCTGCGCGCCGCTCTTCACGCTCACGGACTGGGCCGACGTGCGCTTGTCGCGGGGTGAAGGCGGGGACTTCCTGTTCGTCGCTAACTACCAGGACGATCCGCTGGAGACGGTGATCACGATGGCGGAGGGGGCCTTTACGGAGGGCGCACCGGTCAGGCTTCCGGCCCGGCGCGGCGTAATTCTGCCCATCGAGTGGCAGGCCGCGCCCGGTGTGCGGGTTAATTGGCTGACGGCCGAAGTGACGGATGTGGTCGCGGACAGCGCGTGTTTGTTGATCAGGACCGACCCGCCGGCGTTCGAGGCCGAGCTGACGCTCGACGGCTACGAGGCGGATAGCGCGCTGGTCGTTGGCCTGAGGAACGATCGTCGCGTGAGGTTGCGCGGGGCGAACGGGGTGATTGAGTTGAGGGCGGCGCGGGGCGCGTAGGGCGGGCGGAACAGACGAAATCGCTGCACTTAACCTGCCCGCTGATCTGGACATTCGTGGCACTTGTCAAACGAGCGCCTGCGCCGCAAAATCCCGTGGTTCGTAAGATTGGCAATATGCGAACGGCCCGTCGTTTGCGGCTATTTCACGGGGTACGGCCATGCAGTTTTATGGTTTCGACAGCGGCGATCCCCTGTTCCCGTGCGGCGGCTGGAGCCTGAGCTTTCAGGTCATCACGCTCGAAAATGTGTACGGGCTGGCCGTCGGCCGCGCCAGGCTGGAAGTCAGCGGCGACGGCTGGTTTATCTCGTGTGACCGGCTGGCGTGGGCTGGCCAGCAGGAACAGGCGGAGGGACGCTTCGAAGCGCGCATCACGCGGGACGGCGCGCGCGGCCTGCGCATCGCCATGACCGCCAGCGCCCCCTCGCCCATCCGCGCCGTCAAGCTGCTGCTGCGCGATTTACCCCGCCTGAACGTCCTTGACATGCTTGACCAGCCGCGGGCCGTGGCTTATGACGGGCTGCTCGAAAAGTACCCGAACCAACTACGCCTGCCGCTGTGGCTCGTCCAGCCCGAAGACAAACCCGTGTTTGGCATCCGCTGCGAAGAAGCCAAAGCGCGGCCCAAACGCTTCGCGGCTTACGAGGAACGGATCGGAGGGCTGGCCGGCCGCTTCACGCTCGAATGCATCCACGAGGAAGACGCGCGCCACTTCAGCCGCGAGATCAGCACCCCGGACTGGATCTTGACCCATGACGCCCAGCCGGACGATTTCCGCGCCGGGCAACTGGCTTTCGCCGAAGCCAAACTCGGCCTGCAACCATGGGGACACCGGGCCGATGTTCCCGGCTGGGCGCGCGACCTGCGCCTGTGTTTGATCCTGCACGGCATGCATTGGAGCGGCTTCGTCTTCAACAGCTACGACTCGATGCGCGAGATCGTTCGCTATGTGGCGGCGCGCATGGACGGCCAGCCGGTGCTGGCTCATCTGCCCGGCTGGGAAGGCCGCTACTACTGGCAGTATGGCGACTACCGGCCGGACCCGAGGCTGGGCGGCGAGGAAGGGTTCCGGCGGCTGTGCGATGAGGCCCGCGCCAGCAATGTTCATCTGATGCCGATGTTCGGCGCAACC
>JAEURB010000075.1 GCA_016788435.1 Anaerolineae bacterium
GTCGAGGCCGGCTACCGCGTGACTGGCGTGATGATGCGCCTGTGGTCAGAAGAGACGGCGGTTGGCGGGGCGCATAACCGCTGCTGCACGCCCGATCAGATGGCCGACGCTCGGCGCATTGCGGCGAAACTCGGCATCCCGTTCTTCGTGCTGGATACCAAGGCCGTCTTTCGCCAGCGCATCGTCCAGTTCTTCATTGATGAGCACACCGGCGGAACGACGCCCAACCCGTGCTTGGAGTGCAACCGCCAGATTCGCTTCGACTTCTTGCAGCAGCACGCACTGAGCTTGGGCGGAGACTATCTGGCGACCGGCCACTATGCGCGCATCGGCTGCGATGAAGCCGGGCGCTACACCCTGCTCAGCGGGCTGGACCCGGCCAAAGACCAGAGCTACGTGTTAAGCGTGATGGGGCAGGCGCAGCTTCAGCACGCGTTGTTCCCGGTGGGCGAATTCGAGAAGCCCGAAGTACGGCGGATCGCTGCGCGATTCGGCCTGCCCACCGCCAGCAAGCAGGACAGCCAGGATCTGTGCTTTCTGGGTGATGGCGACTATCGGCGTTTTCTGCGTGAGCACGCGCCGGAACGCATGATTCCCGGCCCGATTGTGCGGCGCGATGGCGAGCAAGTGGGTGATCATGGCGGGCTGGCCAACTACACCATCGGCCAGCGCAAGGGGCTTGGCATCTTCGCGGCCGAACCGCTCTACGTCATCGCCATGAATCCGGCGGCTAACGCTCTGGTCATCGGCACAGCCGACGAACTGGGCGGGCGCGAACTGACGGCGCGGCGTGTCAATTGGGTGAGCGGGGAACAGCCGGGAACACCCTTTCGCGCCGAAGTGAAGATCCGTTATAAGGCCCGCGCCGCCACCGCGACAGTTGAGCCGCTGGCAGATAGGCGGATGCGCGTGCTCTTTGACGAGCCGCTGCGCGATATCACGCCGGGGCAGGGGGCCGTCATCTATCAGGGTGAGCAGTGCCTGGGCGGTGGCCTCATCGAACGCCACTGAGTTTATCTTGGGTTCCTGTTAGCATCCTGTGGCCAACAACCCGCTCGCATCCCTATCCGGCATCCGTTACCCCCGTCCGCCCCTTCCACTTTGCGCCACCCCGATCCACCGGGCGTTCACCTGCCAATCACCGCCTTGCTCTATGCTGAAAGGGTACTGGCCTGTGGTGAGATGCGTCTGTTGTTCGCTGTTCTGTTTACTGTTCACCAAATTCTTCCCTCAGCCTGTGTTCACTAATTTGATTCTGTTCACTTGTCCGCTCTTTCATAGGCTTGCTAACAGTATGGGGTGCTTCGCGCACCGCCCGCCCTCCTCCCCTCTACCAGAATGGAGAGGGGCCAGGAGTGAGGGTTCGTTCGGGCCGGGAAATGGCCTCATCGAACGTCCCTAGGTCAAAAACGCCGACCGCATCTGCTCGGAGAAGAGCAGCATGATCACGGTGGCGATCACGATGTACTGGCCATAGGGCAGCGGGGTGAAGGCGCTGACATGCTTGCCCCGCATGCGCCGCACGACCAGATAGAGGATCGCCCCGCCCGCGCCGAGAAACACCGTGATGAACATCGTCAGCAGCAGCGGCCCCGCGCCGAGAATGAGGCCGGACAGCGTGATCAGCATCACGTCGCCGTAGCCGAAGGCCACCTCGGTGATCTCGCGCCCCTGCATCCTGCCCATCACCCGCGTGAACAGGAAGCCGCCCAGGTAGGCCACGAAGAAGAAGCCGAAGCCGATGGCCGCGCCGAGCAGCGCCTGGCCGAGGTCGGGCCGAAACGACGTCGTCACTGCGTCGAGCAGCGCGATGATGGTTGACGGGATGATGACGACGAACAAAATCAGGCGATGTTCGAGGTCAATCACCGTAATCAGCACGAACAGCGCCATGTAGATCAGAAAATAAACCATCTGCAGCGCGTCCACTCCCTCGCGCTGTCCGGCGGTCAGGGCCGTGAGGACGAACAGCCCGGCGGTGGATAATTCGGCTATAGGGTGCCGCCAGCTCAATCTTGCGCCTCCGGGGGATGTCCGCTTGCCCAGGAGAAAGGCGACGATGCCGAGCCACGCCACGAACGGGCGCGGCGTGCCGTCCGGGTAGTGGGGCAGGCGCGGATTCCGTCGCTGCGGTAGGTCATCGGCCAGCGCATTGGCCACTCCTCCGGCGAGGAGTCCGGCCACGACAAGGACGATGAGGGTCAGTTCCATGAGGGCGGCTCCGTTCAGCGGGGCATCGGCGTAGCCGGAATCGGCGGCGCAGGTGGCAGCAGCGAAAAGGCGATCAGCAGTACGAGCGCGACCGCCGCGATGATCGCAATCAGTATGGCGATCTGCGCCGCGTTCGTCCACACAGTCCCGGCTCCCCGCGCCGGTTCTGTGTCAATGACCAGCTCAACCGGCGTGACTTCGCCCCAGCGCACGGCCCACGCGCTCAACGCGGGAGCGGGTTGCAGGCCAATGATGAGCAGAACAGTGTCGGGGTAGGCCCATTCCGCCACATCCAGCGCCGACGGGCGCGGGTCGCCGCCGGGGTGCGAATGATAGAACGCCACCGGGCCGAGGCCACGCCGCGCCAGTGATGTCAGTACATGCGCCAGTTCACGCTCATCCAGCCGGTAGGCACGTTCCGCTGTAGTCGCCACATTCGTGATGGGCGTAATTTCGCTGGCGCTGGCCCCGCGCCCGCCGATCACGCCGCAAATCTCGCGCGGCGCACCCTGCTTCGCCTGCGCGACCAGGTCATTGACTTGCTGCGGCGTGAGCCAGAAAGCCATGCCAGATTCAGGGCTGCGCGGGCGCGCCGGGCACGCGGAAGCGTGTTTCAGCGCGGCTCTGCGGCGGGTTGCGCGTTTCGTAAAACAGTTCGGCTGTGAGCGTGTAGTCTCCGGCTGTATCACCCGGTGTGCGTAGGTGCAAGGTAAATTCCATGTCGTGATGCATCGTCTCGATGATGCTCAGCTCGGCGGCGATCCGGCCCTCGGCATCGCGCACGGCGATCAGCAGGTTCGGCCGCTCGGTGAACGGCGTGACCACGAGATGCAGAAAGACGCGGCGTCGGTCTGGGTAGACGACCAGTTCGAGCGTCTCGATCTCGATCTCATCCGGCGGCTTCGGCGAGTACCCGTCGGGGTACAACGGCAGGTTCATCATCGGGGGTATTCCGTTCATTTGGCCGCCAGTGCACGCAGTACACTCATCGCTTCGCCGGCAAGTCTATCGGGCACGAGGAAATGGTCGCGCGAAAAGGCGGACACGGCGAGGATCGGTATACCGGCCTCGGCCAGCGCGGGCGTGATGGCGGCCATGATTCCCACCACTTCCAGCGCAAACTCTACTTCTAGCGTGATGAGGCGGAAGTGTGTATCACCGGTTTCCAACCCTGCGCTACGCTGTGCCGCGTCATTGATCCAATCCAGCGGCGCGATCAGCGTCACCTCGTCCTTGTCCACGACCAGGACATAAAACGGCCGATCCAGCCCGGCGATGAGTGCGACGGCCTCGGCAGCGGCCGCGAGACTGAGCTTCCCTGCGCCATAAACTCGCTCATCCAGCGTCCATTGTGCGCCACGCAGCGCGTCTCTGGCTGATTGCATTATCGGGTTAGCCTGCTCGTGAGCGGAGCCACTGTGAAGTGGCGTGGGTTGCTCATTGTGGACTGAGATTGGCGGCTGATAAAGTTCTGCTGATGGATAATAAAGCCTAGCACTCCGGGCGTGCGACCGCAAAATCAACTGGAGCGCGGCTGTCAGATGTGCGGGGGGAGGGAAAGATGGGCGCGAGTGAGCAAGGAGCAAGTGCCACCGAGGGACGCTGGCTGGTCATCCCGCGTACCTTGAGTTTCGTGCGCAGCGGCGAAGGTGTCCTGCTGATGAAGCGTGGTGCGCACAAGCGCATCTTCCCCAACCGCTATAACGGGCTGGGCGGGCATATCGAGCGCGATGAGGATGTCGAGGCCAGTGCGCGCCGCGAAATCGAGGAAGAGTCCGGCCTGACCGTGCGTGACCTGCGCCTGCGCGGTATTCACCAGATTGATACCGGCGAAGCGACCGGTATTCTCCTGTTCATCTACACCGCATGGAGCGACGGACGCGCAGTGGTGAACAGTGCGGAAGGTACATTGGAATGGGTGCATCCGCGTGACCTCCCCGGCCTCGATCTGGTGGAAGACGTGGCCGAAATCCTCGCCCGCCTGCTGAAAACGGACGAGGACGCCCCCCCGTGGTATGCGCACGTCAGCTACGATGCCAACGATCAGATCGTCCTGCGCTTTGTCGGGCAGGCGCAGGCGGGTGGTGCCTGAGCGCGCTACAATGCGGCCTGTGTGCCTCAACACGTGAACCAGACTGATTCATTCTTCGGATAGCGTATGGCGACGCCTGCCCAACCGATACCCCCCGCCGCACCGCGCAGCCGCAAGCGCCGCGTGGCGTGCGCCACCCTGATTGTGCTTTGGTTCGCGCTGCTGCTCGTGCCGTGCGGGTTGTTCTATTTCGCCGTGCAGCAGGAGGTAACGATACCGCTCGGTAGCATGCCGGGGCAGGAATTGCGCGTATGGCTGGTGATGGAGCCGCACACACGTGGCATCGGGGTTTCTATTGGACAGGTCGCTTTTCAGACTGACTCTGAACGATGCGTGCAGACCACCACAACCTACTTCCTGTGGGCCGGGCGGCCGGAGAACGCCACTTACTGCGAGTGCTATGTGCGCAGCGAGCCGGATCAGCCGTGGTCGTATGTGGGCAATGCGCAGGGTACGTGCCCGGCCGGGCCTTCGGCCTGAGGAGGACGGGTGCAAATCGACCAGCTTCTACAAGGGGCCAACATCTACGTCCTGCTCGGCGTGTGCTGCGCCGGGCTGTGCGTGATTGGTCTGGTGCTGGCGATAGTCGCGCCGCTGCTCGATATCGTCACCGGCGTTCTGGGCATGGTTCTCGACCTCGCCTCCACCCTGTTCTCGGTTGGCCCGATCCCTGGCTGCGGCTGCGCGCTGGTGCTGGCAGTAATCGCAGGCGTGCTGACGGTAGGGGCGCTGGTAACCAGCATCCTCAGCACCTGTGGCACGGCGCAGGCCACCAACTTCTGCTCTCTATTCGGGCGCTAGCGAAAGCGAAATGAAAAGGACGCCTGCAAGCGGCGTCCTTTTGCGTGTGCAACCTTGTGCTGAACGGGCCTAATCGCCTTCCAGCAACAGGTCCGGAATCTGCTCAGGGTTCTCGGCGATGCGAACGCCAGCGCTGCGCAGCGCTGCGATTTTCTCTTGCGCCGTGCCTTCGCCACCCTCGATGATCGCGCCGGCATGGCCCATCCGCGTGCCAGCGGGGGCGCTCGAACCAGCGATGAAGGCGACGACCGGCTTGGTCATCTTCGCCTTGATGAACTCGGCAGCGTCCACTTCGGCGCGCCCACCAATTTCGCCCATCAGCACCACTTTTTCGGTTTCGGCGTCGTCCTCGAACATTTGCAGCACGTCTACAAACGTCGTCCCGATAATCGGGTCACCTCCAATGCCGACGCAGGTCGTTTGGCCCAACCCGCGTGCGCTCATGGCGGCCACAGTCTCGTAGGTGAGTGTCCCGCTCTTGGAGACGACGCCGACGTGGCCGGGCTTGCCGACGTAGTTGGGCATGAAGCCGACCTTGGCCGCTTCGCCGGGGGTGAGCAGGCCGGGGCAGTTCGGGCCAATCAGACGGCTGTCGCTGTGCCGCAGGTATTCATAAACGCGCATCATATCGCGCACCGGAATGCCTTCGGTCAGACAAACAATCAGCTTGATGCCGCTGTCAATCGCCTCGAAAATGGCGTCTCCGGCGAACGGCGCAGGCACCAGGATCATGCTGACGTTGGCCTCAGTCGCCTCGACGCAGGCGCGCACGGTGTCAAACACGGGCTTGCCGTGCACCCATTCGCCGCCTTTGCCGGGCGTTACGCCGCCAACGACTGCCGTGCCATATTCGATCATCTGGCCGCTGTGGAACTTCCCTTCGCGGCCCGTGATCCCCTGAACCAGCACTCGTGAGTTGCGATCAAGCAGTATGGCCATGCTAGAGTTCTCCCCGCGCGGCGGCAATCGCCTTCTTCGCGCCTTCGGTCAGTGTCGCCGCGCTGTGGATATTGCTCAGATTGGCCTCGCGAATGATTTCCAGGCCTTCTTCGCTGTTGGTGCCGGCCAGCCTGATGATCATCGGCAGGTCAGTTTTGACCTCGTCGAGTGCCTGCAGGATGCCGTGCGCGACTTCGTCGCCGCGTGTGATGCCGCCGAAGATGTTGAACAGGATCGCCTTGACGTTGGGGTCAGACAGAATGATGCGCAATGCCGCCGCCACTCGGTCGGCCTGTGCGCCGCCGCCGATGTCGAGGAAGTTGGCCGGGCCGATCCCCTCGCCGCCATACAGCTTGATCATATCCATCGTCGTCATGGCCAGCCCCGCGCCATTGACCATGCAGCCGATCTGGCCGGGGAGCTTGACGTACGTCAGGCCGGCTTTGCGGGCGATGCGCTCGGCTTCAGGCTCGGCCGAGGTATCGCGCATCTCGGCCAGTTCCTTCTGCCGGAAGAGCGCGTTGTCGTCAATGATCATCTTGCCATCGAGCGCCAGCAGTGTCCCGTCGCCGGTGATGACCAGCGGATTAATTTCGGCCAGTGTCGCGTCGGAATCGGTGTAGCAGCGGTAGAGCGCCTGGGCGATGGCGGTGAAGGCCGCCCAGTGTTCGCGGGGCAGGTTGATGGCATTCGCAATATTGCGTGCCTGATAGTCGCGCAGGCCCAGCGACGGGCCGATCTGCTCGCGGATGATCGCGTTCGGGTTTTCGTGTGCTACCTGCTCAATTTCGACGCCGCCTTCCGATGACGACATCATAACCGCGCAACCAGTCTGGCGGTCGTTGGTGATACCCAGGTAGATTTCGTTCACGATATTTGCGGCGGGGTCAATCAGTACCTTGTGAACGATGTGGCCCTTGATCGACATGCCGAGAATCTGGCGCGCCAGCTCTTCCGCCTCGTCGGCATTCTGCGCCAGCTTGACGCCGCCAGCTTTGCCGCGCCCGCCCACCAGTACCTGCGCCTTGACGACGACGCTTCCACCCAGTTCGCGGGCGATCTGGCGCGCTTCTTCGGGCGTCGAGGCGATATCGCCCCGTGGAACAGGTATGTTGTACTTGTCGAAGCGCCGCTTCGATTGATACTCGTGTAAATTCACCGCTGAGCCTCCATCCCGCCGGCCCGCCAACCTGAACGGTGCAACCGGCTACCCAAACGGACGAAGTATAACGCACAACCGGCTACCCACCGTTATAGAATTTCGAGTTGTTCGCCCATGATTTCCGCCTGTGGGTACTGCTGTTCGATCCACCGCACCGCTGCGCGCAACATCTGGTCGATCTGACGGGATGAGTTCGAGACGGCCGCGAAGGCAATGATCGCTTCCTGCGGCCGGTCATGCAGATCAATCTCGGCCGCAGCCAGATGGTGAACCTGACTCAAACGCGCCAGCAGAGATTTGAGCACACTTCGTTTGTCCTTCAACGAGTTGGATTCCTCGATCTGCAGTTCCAGCGTACAAACACCGACTATCGCGCGGTTCATTCGGTCGCTCCTCGCCACAACAATCGCCGCCCAACCACCTTCCGATCTGGCGTTTCGGCCGGCTGCGTCCTAACAATGTAACCAATTGTGGTTACAATCGGGTTAGGCATGGTAAACTTTTACCAGCAATTGCCGAGTCAGCTTGCGCCAGGCGGTTGTGCCGGGAGGCCGCGCCCTGAGGATGGAGACTGTCTGATGAAGTGGATATCTGCTCCACGGGCCTTCGTGCTGATGTTCCTTCTGATTTTGAGCCTGGCTGCGCTTGGCGCGCAAGCTCAAACCGGCAACCTTCTAATTAACCCCGGGTTCGAACCGCCGTATTCGGATAACGGGGGCTCACCGCCACGCCTGGTCGCACAGGGCTGGGCTCCGTGGAATCTGCCCGCTGAACCGGGTATGTCCTACTCGCAGATGATTCAGCCGGAGTACTACCCGGCTAACTCTCCTGCTGGCCTCGGCCCGGCGCGGGTGCGCAGCGGTGCGGAATCGCAGCGCATGCAGGTCTTCTTCGGCACGTTCACCGCTGGCGTTTCGCAGGCTGTCGGCAACCTGACGCCCGGCCAGCCGTACACCTTTGGCGCGCAGGTCTGGGTTTGGTCTTCCAGCTTCGACAACCCGGCCGTCAGCCAGCAGGACGGCGGCGTGACGGTGCAGGTGGGCATTGACCCGAGCGGCGGTAGTGACCCGGAAAGCAGTGCCATCGTCTGGTCGAGCCTGGTGGCCCCTCGCTACGATACCTGGGTGTTCTACAACGTCACCGCGCCAGCGTCATCCGCGGCGGCCAGCGTCTGGATTCGCGCGACCGTGACGACTCCGGTCAAGAATACCGTCGTGTTCATGGACGACGCCACACTGGTGCAGGGTACTGGTGAAGCGCTCCCGGCCACCGCGACTTCCGTTCCGCCGACTGCGACGGCTGTCCCGCCCACCGCGACTGCTGTACCTCCGACCGCGACACCGACGGCTGTGCCGCCAACCGATACGCCTACACTAACCTTGACGCCGACGATTACGCTCACGCCGTCACCGTATCCGACGATCAACAACACGCAGTTCCCGGGGCGCACGGTCTATATCGTCGAGCAGAACGACACAGTTGCCATCATCGCAGCGCTCTACGGAACCTCGATTGACGCCATCCTTGCCGCCAACAACCTGTCACCCAACGGTCTAATCTTCGTCGGGCAGCCCCTCATCATCCCGCTGACGGGTGGTGTGCCGCCAACTGCACAGCCAACCGCCGCCCCGCCGACCAGCGTGCCGCCCACGGCCGTCCCGCCGACAGTCGCACCGCCGACGCCGGTTCCGACTGCCGTGCAGGTCACGACCTACGTCGTTCGCCCCGGCGACACCCTGTTCGGCATTGCGCTGCGCTTCAATACGACCGTTTCGGCGCTGCAGCGGGCGAACAATATCTCCAATCCAAATCTGATCTTCGTTGGGCAGCGCCTGATAATCCCGCCCCCCGGCTCGAGTGGCGCAGTGCCGACGGCCATCACGGTGCCGAGCAACAGCGCGTCTGATCCGGTGATGGCCCCGGCGGGTGAGGTGCAAACGCATACCGTACAGCCCGGCGACAACCTGTACAATATCGCCTTCCGCTATAATACGACGGTGGCGGCCATTGCCGATGCCAACGACATCGCCAATCCGAACCTGATCTTCGTGGGCGAGGTGCTGACTATTCCATGACATCCTGGCGGCGCATTGTCCAGGCGCGCACAGGTGAGGAAGTCCTCGCCCGTGCGCGTGTCTGCGCCAGTTTCTGGCCCGTGTTCAGGGGGCTGCAGTTTACCCGTCCACTCGAAGCGAACATGGGGCTGCTCTTCGACGTTCGGCGCGAAAGCCGTTCAGAGACCGCAATTCACATGTTCAACGTTTTCTATCCAATTGGCGTGCTGTGGCTCAACGCGAACGGCGAGGTAGTACATACCGTTCTCGC
>JAEURB010000088.1 GCA_016788435.1 Anaerolineae bacterium
GTTTGCACGCGCTGGCCGGGCACGACATTCGCCAGCGCCAGGTGCGCGTAGAGCGTGAAGATCGGGCGGCCCCGGTAGCCGAAGTCATGTTGAATGACCACCACGTTGCCGTAGCTGTACGTGTCCTGAAATGAGCCGCCCTGCACGCGCAGGCCATCGGCCGCCCACACCACTGTTCCATCACCGGCCGCGCGCACGGTTTCACCAATCGGATTAGGCATGTCGAGGCCAGCATGCACGCGCCATTCGTCGTTCGGCCCATCCGAGCCGTAGGGATAGTAGAACAGGCCCCGGTTGTTGGCGTTGGAATCAACCGGGCGAATCAGCCAGTAATGGTCGCGGCCGAGCGGATCGCGCGAGATCGGCGGGTTGAGGGGCGGCGGCCGCCATTCGCGTGGCGGCACAGTGACGGGTATCTGGGTGATCGGAATGCCGGTCAACGCCAGCGCAGCCGTCGGCGGCGGCAGCGTGGGCGTGGCCAGCGCGAAGGGTGTCACCAGTGCAGCGTCGCCTAGACCGATACTGGCGGCGGCGACCGATGTGACGGCGTCCTGCGCCGATAGCGTGGGCGGCACGAAGGGCTGAGTAGGAATGGCGATGGTCGGCAGCGGCGTGCTGTCGCTGCCGAAGCCGGCTTCGAGAATCGCCTGCCAGCTATCGTCTCCTGCGGTGGGCGCGGCCTCCGTAGGCACGATGACGCGAGGCGCTTGCGCGGGCTGCGAGTTCCGCCAGATGAGGAAACCGAACACCACCAACGCCACGATGACCAGCACCAGCGCCGAGATTCCGCTGCCCTGTCGCATCAGACGATCCTCGTCACGGGCTGCCCGCGGGCGTCAGCAGTTGTTCTGCGGCGGGCGGGAGTGTTTCGGCGGGCGCAGGCGCAGGCTGAGTAGGAGCCGCCGTGGCCGGGGCAGCGCCTGCTGCTGGTGGTGCAGCGGTCGGCGCGAAGTTCACCAGTGGCCCTTCGGCGTAAATCTCGCGCATGGCCGAATACCAGTCGAGGCCGCTGGTTTGCACGAACTCCCAGAAGTTGATGCTGTTGGCGTTGGCGCGCCAGTCAATGCCGGCCGCCAGCCGATCCCAGCCAAACTGGCGCGCCAACGCCGTCAAATCCACGTAGTAGCCTTCCGGCATCGCCCGGCGCAGTCGGCCGCCCTGATCGTAGGCTTCGACATCGCCCTGCGTGCGGCTGGCGAAATCCCATGGCATCTCGCGCAGCGGTTCGCCTAGCTGCCCATCCTGCGCGTCATCGGCCACGCGGGCGAAAACACGCCATAAGGTATCCACGCCCACGTCTTCGCGCGCGATTTCGAGCGGGGCCGGGAAGCCGGAGATCAGGCCGCGCGGCAGCCCAAAGGCGCGCCCGGCGAGGTGCCAGTTACGGCGCTCGACGCCCGGTTCCGGCGGCCGGTCCAGCGGCCAGAACGCCGCATCCAGCCGGCCGAGTATGTCGTAGCCCACCGCTTCCAGCGCCGCCTGGCGCAGCGCGTTGAACGAGTCATTGACGCGGTCGCTCAACACGGCGTTCTCGACGTTGGCCCCGATGTTGTTCAAGGCGAACGGCGGGTCGGTTTGGCGCTCGGTTTCATTCTCCACGAACAGCGGATCGGCGATGGCCGGTGGCAGCCCGCCGCTGTTGACCAGCGCCGCCGGCAATGGGCTGGCCGTCCAGCTTGGATCGCGCGTGCCATCCGGTACCGCAATGACCGGCGCATAGCCCGCCGTGTTGCCGAAGGGCACAGCGATTAACTGCGTGCCACCAGCCGAATCGGCGCTGAAAATCAGGCTGTTGCCATCGGGCGACCAAGCCGGGCGCGTGCCGAGCGCCACCGCCTGCGCCGGCGAAGACGGGTCGGACGCCCGATGCACAAAGACCTTCTCGAAGCCGCCGTCAAGCGCGCTGAAGGCCAGCAAATCCTGCTCAGGGTCGGGGTGCCAAACCGGGTAGTCCTCGTTGCGATCCGGTGTGTTGGTGATGTTCACCACCGACTGATCATCGAGGCTGAAGACGTAGATATCCTGATTACCATCCCGCCACGAGGCGAAAGCGATACGGCGGCCGTCTGGCGACCACGAGGGCGAGAAGTCCGGCGCGTCCGAGTTCCCCGGCAGCCGGATCGGCGCTTCGCCTGAGTTCAGGCGCATGATGTAGATGTCGAGGTCGCCGCCTTGATAGTTCTCGTACACCAGCCACTGGCCATCGGGCGACCAGGCCGGGCCACCCTGAAAAGAAAGGTCGTAGGTCAGGCGCGTCGTTTCGCCGCTTTCCACGTCGTAGAGATACAACTCCCAGTTCCCATCCTGATGGGAAGCGAATGCCAGTTGGCGGCCATCGGGTGACCAAACCGGATCGCGCTCGTCGGCAGGGCTGTTGGTGATGCGGATGGGCGCCTGGCCAGCGACCGGCGCGAGCCACAAATCGGTTTGGCCGGCTTCACGCACAACGTAGGCGAGGCTGCCCTGCACCGCCAGAGCCTCGGGCAACTGTGTCGCGGTCGGCACGGCTGTCGCCAGCGCGGCAGGCAGCGAGGTCGGCTCGGGCTGGCCGGGCGCAGGCGTGGCCGCCAGCGCCGCGCTGCTCCCACCCGACACCGGCAGGGGTGACGCCGCACGCGGATTAGTGGCCCACACTACGACGGCGATCAGCACGGCCAGCAGCGCGAGTGTCATCAAGCTGAGCGCGCGGTTCTGGCGGCGCAGCGGGTCGTCGGGAACTTCCGCGGCCATCTCGGCGCGGGCCGAACGGCGGGCCATCGCCGTACGCGTGGAGGTCGTCCCCGCCTGCGTCGCCTTGCGCGCGCTGCCGCCGAGCGTTCCCCAAACCACCGCAAACAGGAACGCCAGCGCGCGCACGAACGGGCGCAGAACCGGCATCAACAAGCGGCGCTCGACGAACATCAGGCCGTCGAGCACCCAATCCAGCACCAGCAGGCACGTCTTGATGAAGACGACGCCCGTTTTATCCGTCAGACGATAGGTGCGGGCCAGCATGGTCCGGCAGGCAATCCCCGGTGAAGAAGCGGCTCAACAAGAGCGCGATTGTAGCGAGTTTGCCCTGCCCCGGCAATCAATGAACGCCGGTGCGCAGGGTAAGCGCCGGAAATCCGGTCATGCCGGGGCTGAACAATCACTCCGGTCGCCGGCGCGGGGAAAACGGGCACATTCAGGTTAAATATGCGAATTGTATGAATAATCCGACCAAAACCTTGCATTCTGACAGGATTTCCTAACACTATAACCATATTGGCCGCAATCATCCTTCAACTTACCCCACACGCCAGGGGCCGGGAGACACTCACGATGCGCAAGCGCCTGTTCCTGATCAGTTTACTGGCAAGTCTGGCGCTGGCATCCACGGCCACAGCCCAAGACGCCAATACCCATGTCGTCCAGCGCGGTGAAAGCCTGTTCCGCATCGCCACCTACTACGGCACCGACGTCAATACGCTGGCCCAATTGAACGGCATCACCAATACCTGGCAGATTTACGCCGGTCAGGTGCTTGTGCTGCCCTCGTCGAACCCGGTCAGTGTGGCGGCTCCGGCTGAAGTACCGGCCGCGCAGGCCAGTGTACCGGCGCAAACGCACACCGTTGGGCGCGGCGAAACACTCGTGACCATCGCCCGGGCCTACGGCCTGTCGCCCGACGCGCTGGCGCAACAGAACAACATCACCAACCCCAACCTTATTTACGCCGGGCAGCAATTGATCATCATCGGCGCTTCGGGCGCATCGTCACCTGCTTCAGACCCGGCCGCCGTGCCGACCGCCATCGCCTTCGCCGCCCAGTCGGCCGCTCCGGCCGCCGCCGGTGGTTCCAGCGTGCAGTACACGGTGCAGCCGGGCGAGTATCTGTCCAATATCGCCACCCGTTTCGGCGTCAACTGGACGGCCATCGCGCAGGCCAACAATATCTACGACCCGGATACTGTCTTCGCCGGCCAAACCCTCATCATCCCGAATCCAACCTATTCGGGCGATAGCTACGGAGTTGACCCGGTCTTCGCCGCCCCCGCCCCACCCTCTGGGGCTGGCCGCGAGATTGTGGTAGATCTGAGCGATTCGCGGGTTTACGCTTACGAGAACGGCGTGCTGGTTCATACCGTCCTCGGCTCGACTGGCCTGCCCGCCACGCCGACCGTACAGGGCGACTTCCGCATTCAGCGCAAATACTT
>JAEURB010000109.1 GCA_016788435.1 Anaerolineae bacterium
AGCAAGCCCGCGAAACGAACGCCCGCTTCATTCAGCGCGGCGGCTACAGCCCATCGTGGCTCGCGCATCTCGAAAAGCTGATTCAGGACGGTCAGGCCGCCCGCGAACACCTCGGCCGCGCCAACACCCGCCTGGTCGTCAGCATCGCCAAGCGTTACATGGGCCAGGGCCTTCCCTTCCCTGACCTGATTCAGGAAGGGAATGTGGGCCTGATGCGCGCGGTGGACAAATACGACTACCGGCGCGGCAATCGCTTCAGCACCTACGCGACGTGGTGGATTCGCCAGGCGATCACGCGCGCGCTGGCGCAGAAGACGCGCACGATTCGCATTCCGCTGCACATGACGGAGCGGATTCGCCAGATGTACCGCGCCGCCCAGTCACTCGAACAGTCGCTCGGCCGCCGTCCAAGCCCGGAAGAGATTGCGCTGGAGATGGAGCTGCCGCCTGAGACTGTCCGCTCGATGATGGATGCCAGCCAGCACGCCATCGCGCTTGAACGGCCAGTCGGCGACGACGGAGACAGCGAGTTTGGCGATTTCATCGAAGACCAGGACTCGCCCAGCCCGGTAGAATCGGCCACCCAGCACCTGCTGCAGGAGACCATCGAGGGCGTGCTGGCCGAACTGACGCCGCGCCAAAGCCATATCCTTCGCCTGCGTTTCGGGCTTGGTGGTGGTGAACCGCACACGCTGGAAGAGATCGCGAACAAGTTTGGCCTCAGCCGCGAGCGCATCCGTCAACTCGAAAAGGAAGCTCTGCGCCGCCTGCGCCACCCGCGACTCGCCCATAATCTGCGCGACTATCTGGGCTAGCTGCCCGCTGTTCTAGGCAAGCCAATCAACCGGGCTTATCGAAGTCCGGTTGATTCTTTTTTGAGGGGCCACCTTTGGAAACAGATTCGTGGAAACGCCCGCTGGTTTACGGGCTGGCACTCGCGCTGGGCATCCGCATCACATTTTCGCTGCTTCACCTGATCGTATGGGCCTTCCTTTCAGCGCAGCGCATGCAGGAGCTGGTCTATGAGGCTGCGGCCTCACCCGAACTTCCCACACTGGCAACCGACGCCGGGCAGGTGCTGCTCGGCGCGTGGCGGCGCTGGGACGCGATGCATTATCTCAATCTGGCCGTCAATGGCTACCGCATAACCGACCCCGGCGCGACGGTCTTTGGCCCGGGCGCCCCGCTGCTCTTCGCGCTGGGGAACCAACTTGTGCCCGGGCCGCCCGATCTGGCCGCCGCGATTATTCAGGTACTGCTGCTTACGCTGGTTTTTGCGCTCACCTGGCAAATCTGCACCTCGTACTATGGTGAACGGTCACTTGGCCCGTATGCTGTACTGATAACCGCACTGCTGCCCACGGCGTACGTCTTTTGGGCGCCAATGTCAGAAAGCCTGTTTCTGGCGCTCACGCTGGCCTTCTTCTATGCGTGTTCGCGCAATCACTATTTCCTGGGTGCGCTGCTTGGTTTCCTCGCGGCGCTCACGCGGTCGCAAGGGGTTATTCTGGTGCTGGTTGCGCTGGCCCTGCTTTACGAGCAGCGCGACCATGCGCTGCCGTGGAAGCAGCAGGTATGGAGCGCAGCCCGGCGTGGGTGGCCCGTTGCGGTGATTCCGTTCGGCTACCTGCTGTTCGTCGCCTACCGCGCGAGCATTGGTCTTCCCCCCTTGGGCGAGGTCTACGCCAACCAATCCTACGTCTTTTTCGTTGACCCGATCAGCGGCATCCTGCTCACCCTACGCTGGATCCTGCAAAACCCGACGTCGCTGCTGACGAATATTGACATCATCGCCATGGTCGTTTACGCGGTGCTGATCGTCCTCATGCTCCGTTCGCCCCGCCATCGCCGCCCCTCCCTGCTGACGTACATATTCGCTACGCTGCTGGTCGTCTTCAGCAAGATGAACTACATGTATGGGACGGATATCCTGTACTACACGCAAAGCTTCGCCCGCTACGCGCTGGTGCTGTGGCCGGTACACATCTTTGTGGCCGACTGCGTGCGGGGTTTCCAGCCGCGCTGGCAAAAGGTGACACTGGCGGCGATGGCCAGCCTGGCTCTCATCTTCGGAACGCTCAACTTCATCCGTTGGGCGCCTCCGTAACCGGTCATTGTGAGCGCCGCTGGAAACTCTCTATAATGGGTTGTCGCTTAATCCTGAGCAGGAAAGAAGTTCCCGATGGCCGACCAGGGCAGGCCCCGTTTTGCATTCTTTGATGGGCAGATCGTCCCCTTCGAGCAGGCAACGGTCAGCGTCCTCACTCATTCGTTCAACTATGGCACCGGCGTTTTTGGCGGCTTGCGCGGTTACTGGAATGACGATGAGGAACAGCTCTACGTTTTCCGCCCGCTCGACCATTTCGAGCGGCTGATTCAGTCGGCCAGTCTCATGCGGATACGCATCCCGTATTCCGCCGCCGAACTGAACGAGATTCTCAACAATCTGCTGCGGACAGAAGGCTTCCGCCAGAACTGCTACATTCGCCCGCTGGCCTACAAGTCTACCGAGATGATCGGCGTGCGCCTGCATGATGTGGCTGACGCGCTGACGATGTTTGCCATGCCGTTCGGCTCGTACATCGTCAACGAGGACGGCGCACACGTTTGTTTCAGCGCGTGGCGGCGGGTGGACGATAATGCCATTCCAGCGCGCGGCAAGATCGTCGGTGCGTATGCCAATTCGGCGCTCATCAAGTCGGACGCGGTGCTGTCGGGCTATGACGAGGCGCTGGTGCTCAATCAGGAAGGCCACGTGACCGAAGCCAGCGCCGCCAACATCTTCGTTGTGCGGCGGGGCGTCGTTTACACACCTCCCCCGCAGGCAGATGTGCTGGAAGGCATCGTCCGCCGCGCGCTGATCACGTTGATGCGCGATGACCTCGGCCTCGAAGTAGTCGAACGTGACATTGACCGCACGGAAATCTACGTGGCCGATGAGGTCTTCCTTTGTGGAACAGGAGTGCAGGTGGCGGCCATCACGCGGGTGGAACACCGCCCGATTGGCAGTGGCGTGATGGGGCCGATCACTGAATCGGCGCGCAACCTGTTCTTCCGCGTCGTGCAGGGGCGCGTCGCGCAATACCGCGACTGGCTATCGCCGGTTTACGAAACGGAACAGATGCCGGAGTAAGCCTGACCAATTACGACCAGTGGTTGCGGGGCGCTCACGGCCGTGAG
>JAEURB010000125.1 GCA_016788435.1 Anaerolineae bacterium
GGTCGGGGGCAGGGCAATGGGCGATCCGCAAGCTCGGCGGCACGATTGACCCCGTCCACGTGATCAGCAACGGGGCGCGAACGCTGCACGGCTTCAACACAACGGTGAGCATGCACGGGCCGCAGACGACGGTGGAGTTCAACTCGCTCGATGCGGTGCTGGTGGCCCCGGGCCGGCCGTCGTTGACCGACTTTCACAACGAAGTGCCGAACATGGCGAACGGCGTGCATTTCAACCTGTTCAACAATGCGTGGGGAACCAATTTCCCGATGTGGTTCGAGGATGATGCGCGCTTCCGCTTCACGCTGCGCGCTGGTTCGAGCGCGCTCTGACGACCGGGATGATGTGCGACGGTGAACTACGAGATTCTGGTCTATGGCCCGCTGTTCTGTGACCTGATATTCACGGAGCTTCCCGCTATGCCCGAACTGGGGCGGGAAGTCTTCGCCGGTGACCTGACGGTAGCGGTGGGCGGCAGCGCGATTGTGGCTGCCGCACTGCACCGCCTGGGCGTTCGCGTGGGGCTGATCGCCGACCTCGGCTCTGACCCGTTGAGCCAGCTCGTTCGCTCGCTCCTTGATGAGTTGGGCCTGGACCAAACGCTGATCCGCAACCACGCTTTCCCACTGCCGCAGGTGACGGCGGCGCTATCGTTCCCACACGACCGCGCCTTCGTGACGCGCTTCCAGCGTCCCGAGCAGCCCCGTGATACGGCTTCACTGCTGGCGGCCCACTCTGCCCGCCACCTGCACGTTTGCGGCTTCCTCGCCCTCGACGAAACGCCCAACATTGTTGAACTGGCGCACGAAGCCGGGATGAGTGTCTCGCTCGATCTGGGCTGGGATGAGCACGGGCTGCGCCAGCCTTCTCTGCGCGAGATGATCACCCGGCTCGATATCTTCATGCCGAGCAAATGTGAGTTGTGCGAGGTGATGGGGACGGATGACGCCGAGGAAGCCCTGTCGCGCGCGGCCGCAGCCATGCCCGACGGGATCGTGGTCATGAAGGATGGCAGCCGGGGCGCGACTGCGTGTCAACGCGGTGTGCGCGAACAGGTGCAGGCGCTGCCGGTGCAATGCGTGGACACGACCGGCGCGGGCGATTCGTTCGATGCCGGTTTTCTGTATGCCTTTATCAACGGCCTGCCGCTCGGCGACTGCCTGCGCCACGGCAATATCTGCGGTGGCCTGGCGACCACGGCAGCAGGTGGCGCGGTCGCTGCGCCCACGCTGGAGGAGATGCGAAAGTGGCTTTGAAGATCGCCATTATTGGCGGAGGCAGCGCCTACGCGCCGGGGCTGATTCGGGCTTTCCTGAACCAGCCAGACGTGTTTGGCGGCGCGGAACTGGCGCTGATGGACATCGCGGCGCACGAGTTGGGCATCATTCACCGGCTTGGCCAGCGGATGGCGCAGGCGGCTGGTGTGGACATCCGCATTACGGCTACGACCGATCAGCGTGAGGCCGTTACCGGCGCTGATTACATCCTCACGACGTTCCGGCAGGGCGGATTCGAGGCGCGCCATCAGGACGAGGCCGTGCCGCTGGAGTTCGGCGTGATCGGCCAGGAGACCATCGGCCCGGGTGGATTCTTTTTCGCCATGCGCACGCTGCCGGTCATTCAGCGGCTGGTGGAGGATATCAAGGCGGTCGCACCGAATGCCGTCATCGTCAATTACACCAACCCGACGCAAATCGTCGCCGAGGCGGTCACACACTTCGGCGGCGTGCCATGCATCAGCATCTGCGACCAGAGCCTTGATGACCAGCGCAAGATCGTGTCA
>JAEURB010000149.1 GCA_016788435.1 Anaerolineae bacterium
CCATACGGCCCGTGTCGTCTCCGTTGCCGGACTGGTCAACCGCCAGTTGACCAGTCGTTTTCTCCAGTAGCCCCACCCTCCGGGTAGGGGGTTTGCCCCTGCACTCCTTATCCTGAACCTTGTCTTCAGGGCTGAGGGAAATTAGCCCGCTTCGCGCCATTCGCCCTTCTACTTGATGAAGAAGTGGCCGGGGTTTGAGGGCTTCAGGCAATGGACGAATTTTGATGCGATAGCCCTACAGTACGTGTAGTTGCCGCTCGGTTCGACCATGTAGAATAGTCTGGGTTTCATCCCCGGCCCATGGCCAACTCTGGCAGGTAAGTATCATGGCGTATTTCTTCACCCGCGTCTTTGTGAATACACTGGCCGTCGCGATTGTGCTGAATTTGGTGCCTGGATTGCGGCCGGTACCGGTCGCGTTTCTGCCCGAGCCTTTCGCAACGATTACGACGTACATCATCATCGGCCTGATTTTCAGCCTGCTGCACTCACTCATCCGGCCAGCTATCCTGCTCATCACGGGGCGGCTCTATATCTGGTCAATGGGCCTGTCAGGGCTGGCAACAGACATCTTCATTTTCATGATCCTGATTTATATCTCTCCAACGGCCTGGCAAGCTGGCGCTGAACGCCTTTTTTGGGCGGCCGCCGGGGCGATAATGCTGGCGATCATTATGCTGGCGCTGGAGGCCCTGTTCGGCTTCGGCGCGCCCCGGGCCATCAACGTTCGCAAACGGCCGTTCTACTGGCGCTGGATTGGCCTTCTGCCAGCGGGCCGCCGCAATCGCCTGGCTGAGAGCTTACGCACACAGCAGATCGTCAACACCATTCAGGCCTATCTCACCGATATTCTGATCGGGTTTTCGCCCTTCAGTGGATTTCGCCACCGTATGCAGAAGATGATCTTCCGCTTGCGGCCACGGTTGATCGAAGACGATCCGGCGGTCAAGATGCGGCTGCTGCTACAGGATTTGGGCCCAACCTTCGTGAAGGTTGGACAAATGGCTTCGAACCGCAGCGAAGTACCGGAGACATGGCGCATTGAACTGGCGCGGCTGCAGGATGATGTAGCTCCGTTTCCCTACAACGACGTTAGCCAGACGATTGAGCGCGAACTGGGTAAGCCCCCCGAGGAGTTGTTCGCAACGTTCGACCGGACGCCACTGGCGGCAGCGTCCACCGGGCAGGTTCACGCTGCCACGCTTCCGGGTGGTGAGATGGTGGTGGTTAAGGTTCGCCGGCCCGATATCGAAGTGACCGTCAAAAGCGACCTCAACATCATTCAGGACACGCTGAATATGGTGGAGAAGCGAGTGGCGTGGACGCGGCGTTATGGCCTGAGCAGCCTGTTTCACGAGTTCGCCGAGAACATTGTGGCGGAACTGAACTACCGCAACGAGTCGTATAACGCCCGGCTGCTGCGCCACCAGATGGGGAAATTTCCCTCGGTGCAGGTTCCGGTGATTTACACGGCCTACAGCACGGTGGAGGTTCTAACACAGGAGCGCGTTAGTGGAGTAAAGATCACCGACCTCGCTGTGCTGGATGCCGCCAAAGTCAACCGCGAGGAACTGGCAATCACCCTGTTTCGGGTTCTCCTGCAGCAGGTGCTGTTTGACGGCTTCTTCCATGCCGACCCGCACCCAGGCAATGTATGGGTAAACCTCGATTCCGGCCGCATCATCTTTCTGGATATGGGCCTGATGGGCCAGCTGGAGCTTGAAGACCGCGTGGCCCTGGGGGAGCTGATCTGGGCACTGCAGGATCATGATGCCGGCTCAGTCACGCGCATTCTGGGTACGATCTGCTATGCCGCAGACGGCAGCAGGCCCGCAGTCCTGCGGCCCGACATCGAACGGTTGATCAACGAAAACCTAATCCTTGCGGAGTCGCCGCCCTCACTCATGGCGATCATGACCGAGATCGTTGCGGCAGTCACCCGCCACGGGTTTCAACTGCGCCCCGAGTTCACGCTGGCGATAAAGGCCATCGGTCAGGGGGAGGCGATCATGCAAAGCCTGCTGGGCGAAAAGCCCATGGGCTACATCCTCAACATCGCCTACACGCAGATGAAGGAACTGCTGCGCGACCAACTGACGCTCGAAAACCTCGTCAACAACGGGGGCAAACCGTTCCTTCGTGACATGGCCGGGCGTTTACCAGCTTTGCAATCGGCCAGCCGTACGCTCCTTGATGATTTCCAGAACGGGCAATTGGCATTTCAGGTCACGGTTAGCCAGGCTGATGCGCGCATCTCGAAGCTCAGTGGGATGGTCGAGGCCGGCATCCGCCGGATCGTCCTGAGCCTGCTGCTGGTTGGGTTGATGCTGGGTTCAATTCTGACCTTGCTCATTCCCTTCGAAGGACGAGTCAGCGAGAGTGAAGGCACAGCGATCCGGCTGATTGCGATATCGGGGCTGGTGATCGCCATGGTATACATTGCGATCACGCTGTTGTCGGCACTATGGCGCTCCATCCGCCAGCCGCGGGACGGTTGAAAGTCGCTGAATCTCACCGCATTTCGCGCTTTGCTTGGGCCACCGGGCCGCGCATGAACTCCCGCCGGCTCATCAGCCTGCCTTCGTCCTGTCCGCCATCACCTTCCTGGCATACTGTAGTTCCAGCGTTCAACTTCCCTCCGGAGGACACCATGCAAATTCGCGCTGCGGTGCTACACGCCCCAAATACGCCGTTCGAGATCGAAACGCTGACGCTCGAAGCGCCGCGCGCCGGGGAAGTGTTGATCAAACTGGAGGCGTGCGGCGTGTGCCACAGCGACTGGCACGTGGCCACCGGCGATACGCGCCACCCGCTGCCCTGCGTGTGCGGGCATGAGGGCGCAGGCGTCGTCGAGGCGGTGGGCTACGACGTGCTGGGCATCGCGCCCGGCGACCATGTGATCCTAAGCTGGGCACCCGACTGCGGGCACTGCTATTATTGCGAGCACGGCCAGCCTAATTTGTGCGAAACCTTCACCGGACCGCTCTGGGCAGGCACGATGCTGGATGGCACGCCGCGCCTGCGCCGGGCCGATGGTTCCCCGGTCTATCATTACTGCGGCACGGCCGCCTTCGCCGAATATACGGTCGTGCCCGCGCAAAGCTGCGTCGTCATTCGCCCGGACGCGCCGCTGGAAGTGGCCGCGCTGGTTGGCTGCGCGGTGGCGACCGGCGTGGGCGCAGTGCTGTATACAGCCGGTGTGCGCCCCGGCCAAAGCGCCGCTATTTACGGCTGCGGCGGGGTGGGACTGAGCGCCGTGCAGGGTGCGAAGCTGAGCGGCGCGGGCACGATCATCGCGGTGGACAGCAGCGGCGAACGGCTGGCGCTGGCCCGTGAACTGGGCGCAACGCATACGGCACAGGCCGGCGAAACGGCGCTGGAAACCATCCGGGCGGTGACCGGCGGGCGCGGCGCAGACCACGTTTTCGAGGCCGTTGGCCAGCCTCGCGTACAAGAGGCTGCGCTGGAGGCCGTTCGCCCCGGCGGCGTGCTTACACTGGTCGGGCTGTCGCCAATGGGCAGCGGCACCAATCTGCCCGGCGCGGTTATCGTTCGCCAGGAGAAAACGATCAAGGGCAGCTACTACGGTTCAGTGCACGCGCGGCGCGACTTCCCCCACTTCATTGACCTGTACATGGCGGGCAAGCTTCCCCTCGACCGGCTGGTCACTCACCACTACACGCTCGACCAGATCAACGAGGCCTGCGCCGCCATGCTCGGCGGCAGCGGCGCGCGCGGCATCATCCACTTCTAAACCACAGTCTTCTCTCAAAATCGCGCAACTTCTCAGATAAGTTGCGCGATTTCTGATTTCCGCTACGATGCCATTACACATGAGTTAGACAATCGCAGTCTTTAACCATAACAAGCGCAGGTCCAGTACCAGTTTGGGAGACGTTCATGAAGCGCAACCCGTCGTACCTGCTCACCCTCGCCGCGCTTTTGATCGCCTTCACCTGTATCTTCGCCATCGTCATCAACTGGTCTACACCCGCTGCTCCGGCGCAGGCCGCGCGTGGCGTCATCGAGGATCTTCCCGGCCAGGTCGTGATTTCGCCAACCGCCACCCGCA
>JAEURB010000237.1 GCA_016788435.1 Anaerolineae bacterium
CTGTATAACGAAACGCGCAGCAACCTCGCTTTGCGCGTGGAAGACGGCGACTCGCCGGATCGCTTCATCGTCAGCGGGCGCGGCGAGCTGCACCTCGGCATTCTGATCGAAACCATGCGCCGCGAAGGCTATGAGTTCGACGTCAGCAAGCCGGAAGTCATCCTGCGCCACGACGACGAGGCCGGTGAACTGCTCGAACCCATCGAGGAAGTCCACGTCGAAGTCGCCGACAGCATGGTCGGAACGGTGCTCGAAATGCTGGGCAGCCGCCGTGGCCGGATGCTGGACATGCGCGCCGACTCGGGCACGACCTATCTGCACTATCTCGTACCCACGCGCGGCCTGCTCGGCTTCCGGTCGCAGCTCATGACCGCCACCAGCGGCATGGGGCAAATCCACTCGCTGTTCTACGGCTATGACGTCTTCGCCGGTTCAATTCCCGGCCGTCAATTCGGCAGCCTGATCGCATGGGAGCCCGGCGTCGCCACGCCGTACGCGATGGTGCATGCTCAATCACGCGGCACGTTCTTCATCGAACCGGGCACCGAGATTTACGAGGGGATGGTGATCGGCGAGCATATCCGCCCGGAGGATCTCGCCGTCAATCTGTGCAAGTCGAAGCACCTCACGGCCGTCCGCACCAAGAACTATGCCGATGAGGAACGCCTTAAGAGCACGCGCAATATGTCGCTCGACGACTACCTTGAGTTCATCGCCGAGGACGAACTGCTCGAAGTGACACCGCTCAATCTGCGCCCACGCAAGAAGATGCTGAATAACGAACGGCGCATCAAAGACCAAAAGGCCCGCGAAAAGCTGATGGCCGGCGAATAGAAACACGAACCGCCACGAGGATGCTCGTGGCGGTTGTCTTTCCCTCCGCTCAATGGGCCGGAGAACGTAGCGGCGCAGCGTGCTGCCGCCAGCCAGTTCGCTTCAGCCTACGCCGGGCGCGTCGTCAGATACAGTTCATCCTCGGCGCTGTGGCCCACCAGCCGCAGCATCCGGTGCTTCTGGCGCTCGGCTTCATCGCGGTCGTTCCAGAAACTGATCACACGCTTCTTGCGCGCGGCCAGCACGTTGAGCGCCGCCATCACGTGCGAGCAGCACACGCCGCCGTTCATACCCCACGGGCAGGTGCAGCGCGTTCGAATCGCGCCGTCACCCATCCACTCCACCGTCACGAAGTGCTGAACGGCAGGCTGCGAACGGCTGACAACCGACACGACGGTCGGCGAGACTACCTTCGCCCGCAATCCCCGGCTGCGCGCCTGCAGCTTCTTGATCTCTTTCGGGTTCATGGGTGCTCCCACGGTGATTCTACCCTTCATTCAGTCCCATTTTAGAACATAAGTTCTCAATTGTCAAGAACAGGGGTTCTGATTTCCAGACCATTGCGCAGCCTGGGGAGACGAAAGAACTCAACAGCGGGCTTCAGCCCGTTGCCCGCTCACGCAAGAAGCGAATGAAGATTGTGCAAATAGCGTGGGAGAGGGGCAGAACGATATCCGGGGTGAGGGATTGTAGGGGCACGATGCATCGTGCCCCTACGATTCCCTTTTCCCCGCAACTGTCGAGATATCCATCCAAATGGAGAGGGGACGCTTCCCGATGAGAGCGTCCCGCTGTTCTGCATTTATTCGTATTCGTTCAATCCCCGCCTGCCCCGGCCCATTCCGGGGTCACCAGCGGTTCGAGCGCGCCCTCAATCGCCATCCGCTGGCCTTCGTACTGCGGCGGCAGCTTCAACGTCTGCCCAAGCGCCGCATATTCCTCATCCACGAGGAAACCCGGCCCCACCGTCGCCAGTTCGACGATATGGCCATCCGGGTCTTTGGTGTAGATGCTTTTGAAGTAGGTTCGGTCGCGTACTGGCGAAACCGCGTACCCAGCCAATATCAGCCGTTCACGCCATTCAAGCTGCTCAGCTTCATCGGCTACCGCCAGCGCGAAGTGATGCGTTTGCCCTGCCCCCAATTTGGCCCGGCGTGTGCGTTCCGGGTCGCGCTCAAAATACGTCACGACCGTGCCCGGCTGACCCTCCCCAACACCCCAGTACCAGTGGGCGCTGGTTGGATCGTCGAAATTGGCCGTCATCTTCAACCGCCGCATACCCAATATGCCCTCGTAGAAATCGGCCGTGCGCCGGATGTCGCTGCTGATCGCCGAAATATGGTGCATGCCCTGAGTCAGCGCCATCGAAGGCGTGATCACAGCGACCGGCTCTGGCCACTGCTCGGCGGCGATGGCCTGCTCATCACGCCCGCCAGGCTGTGCCTCATCCGGCGGCGTTTGCTCGCTCGTCCCAATCTGGTCTGGCGCTTCATCCACCGTCCAACCCGGCCCGTCGGTGGCAATCTCGACCACCTGCCCGTCTGGATCGCGGAAATAGAGCGACGTGAAGTACTTGCGATTCAGCGGCCCGGCAACCTGCAATCCGGCATCGGTCAGGCGGCGCTTCCACTGCAAAAGCGCATCCCTGTCGCGCACCCGCATGGCGAAGTGATGCGTGCCGCCGATTCCTGGCGATCCGCGCGGCGCGCCCTTCCACTCGAAATACGTGATGGCCGTGCCCGGCCGCCCCGCGTCGTCACCGAAGTACAGGTGATAACTGGCCGGGTCGTCGAAGTTGACGGTCTTTTTGACCAGCCGCAGGCCCAATAGTTCCGTGTAAAAATCCACCGTGCGCTGGGCGTTTGACGTGACCAGCGTGATGTGATGCAGACCGAGGATGCTCATTGCATGTTTCTCTCCATTTGCACCAGGTCAAGCCCCTTCATGACACCCTTCCTCGCGTGCGGAGAGGAGCCGGGGGTGAGGTTTACGTGCGTTCCTGTATACTGACTATGCGAACGGTACTTCTCTTACGCCCGCCCGATCCCGGCGATCAAATCGCGCAGGTAGACGATCTCGTCGTCCACGACGGTATGGCCTACCCCCGTGTACAAGCGCGCCGTTACCTTCGCGCCCAGCCGTTCGAACGCCGCCGCCGATTCCTGAACGCGTGCTACCGGAATATGGAAGTCGTTGTCCGCCACGCCCAGAAAAACCGGCGCGCCTTCCATCGAACCCGGATAATCGAACGGGCTGCCCTCCGGGCCGATCAGCCCTCCGCTCAGTCCGATCACACCCCCATAGCGAGCCGGGTTTCGCGCCGCGTACTCCAGCGCCAAACATGCACCCTGCGAGAAGCCGGCGATCACAATCTGCGCCATCGGCAGTCCGGCCGCCCCCACTCGTTCTACCAGCCGCCCGACCGCCGCCAGCGCCGCTGTCAGGTAGGGTTCGTTGGCTTCTATCGGGGCCAGAAAGCGGTGCGGATACCAGGTGTTTCCGAATGCCTGCGGCGCGAATGCCGCCACATCAGGACCGGCCACTTCCCCAGCCAACGAGAGGATATCCGCTGCGCTTGCCCCTCGGCCATGCACGAGGATCAGCGCCGCGCGTGCCGATTCGAGCGGCGCCCCCCAGGTCAGCACCGGCTGATTGGCATGAATATCGCTTGCGGGTTGGCTCATGAGACTACTCCTGAAGTCATATACGGCCGGATACATCCATTATCCTGAAAGTGCGGACGTCCGATGCCAGCCTTCATGCGATGCTCACGATACTGCTGAGAATCGCCTGTTGCATCCCAGCCCGTTCGCTACAACAATCCGCCCTGTATTTGCCTGCCTGCGCGCTAGCCGGAGTTGAACCTGATGATCAAGCGCCTGCTGCCGATCGGACTACTCATTCTACTTTTAACCAGCCTTGCGCCGGGCGCAGCCGCGCAGGACGCCGCCGGAGAATCAGCCGTGACGCTGCCATGGTGGAATGACCGCGTTTTCTATGAAATCTTTGTTCGCAGCTTCTTCGACAGCAACGGTGACAGCAGGGGTGATTTGCGCGGCATCATCGAGAAGCTCGATTACCTGAACGACGGCGACCCATCTACCACGACCGACCTCGGCGTAACGGGCCTCTGGCTGATGCCGGTCATGAAGTCGGCGTCCTATCACGGCTACGACGTGCTGGATTACCGCGAGGTTGACCCCGACTACGGCACGCTGGACGACCTGCGCGAACTCATTCAAGAGGCTCACGCCCGGGGCATCGCCGTGGTGGTGGATATGGTCTTCAACCATACGGCCCGCGCCAGCCGGTGGTTCAGCGAATCGATTCAGCCCGATGGGCCGCGCGCCAACTGGTACATCTGGGCTGATGAGAATCCCGGCTATCGCGGCCCAGACTTGCAGCAGGTGTGGCACAGCTACGCCGGCCGCTACTACTACGGCCTGTTCAGCGATGCTATGCCTGACCTCAATCTGGCCAATCCTGAAGTGACCGAAGAACTCCACGACATCGCCCGCTTCTGGCTGAATGACGTGGGCGTGGATGGCTTCCGTCTCGACGCCGTGAAGCACTACATCGAAGAAGGAACCAATCAGGAGAACACGCCGTCCACCCACGCATGGACCCGTTCACTCAATGCCTTTGTGAAGGACGTTGCGCCTGAGGCAATGATGCTCGGAGAAGTGTGGAGCAACACCTATGATGCGTCCGACTACGTGAATGACGGCGAACTCGATCTCGTGTTCGAGTTCGACCTGGCTCAGGGTATTCTGGCTGCAGCGGCGATGGGCGACCCGGCCGGGACAATCTCCTTGCAGCAGCGGGCGGTGGACGAGTATCCCCCCGGCCAATACGGGGTGTTTCTCGCCAATCATGACCAGAACCGCGTGATGAACCAGGTGCGGAATAACCCCGGCGCAGCGCGTGTCGTGGCTTCCACCCTGCTCACCTCGCCCGGCGTGCCGTTCCTCTACTACGGGGAAGAAATCGGGATGACCGGCCAGAAGCCCGACGAGCGCATCCGCACGCCGATGCAGTGGGATGATACGCCCGTCACGGCTGGCTTCACGACCGCCCGCCGCCCCTGGCAGGCGTTGAGCGCGGGTAACGAGGATGGCGTGTCGGTGGCAGCCCAGACGGACGATGCCGACTCACTGCTCAGCCACTATCGCGCGCTGATCCATCTGCGCAACGATCACCCCGCCCTGCGCCAGGGCGACTGGCTCAACCTGCGCGCCTCCAACCGGGATGTGTACGCCTTCCTGCGCCGCGGCCCAGAGGAAACGCTGCTCGTGCTCATCAACTACAGCGACGAGACGATCACCGATCTGACGTTGAATGCTCGGGCCGGTGCGCTGCCGCCCATCACGCAGGCCGAAACGATTTTCGGGGGTGTGGAGTCCAGCCCGCCGCTAGTGGCGGCCGATGGCAGCTTCGAGGATTACGCGCCGGTCACGAGCCTTGCGCCGTACCAGACGGTCATCATTCGCCTCTCGTAGGGTCCTCGTTCACGATTTCCGGCTCCGTTTCCGGCAAATCGCCCGGCGGCGAGGCGGCATGGTACGGAACACGCGCCTCAAAGCGGCTGCCACCATTTGGTCGCGGTTCGGCGATGATCTGGCCGCCGTGCCTCAGCAGGCAATCGCGCACGACCTTCAGCCCCAGGCCCGTGCCGCTGATGGCGCCTGCATTCTTTCCCCGGAAGAACGGCTCGAACAGCCGGTCCATCTCGTCACGAGTCAGGCCGAGACCCTCGTCCAGCACCTCGAAACAAAGCGCCAGTTGCCCATCGGTTGCGCTCAATCGCACGTTGAGGGTTACGGTGGCGCGCCCTTCGCTGAACTTGATCGCGTTCGACAGGAGGTTGGTGAGAACGTGGCGCAGCAGCGAGGTATCTACATATGCATACAGTTCGGCCGGTTCGATGCTGACATCAATGCGGTGCAAGGCTCCGACGGTAGACGCCATTTCGGCGACGACCTGGCGCGTGAACTCGGCCACGTCAGCCGGCATGGGGCGGAAGTCCAGGCGGCCCAGTTCGGCCCGGATGACCACCGAAATCTCGTCCAGCATCGCCCGCAGATGCTGCACCTGCGACCGTATAGTGCCCAGCCGTTCCTTGCGGCGCTCGGCATCCATCCGGTCGTGATAGCGATCCAGCATATCCGCCGACGTCAGGATGATCGAAAGCGGGGTGCGGAACTCATGCGACACGACGAGCATGAACCGGTTGCGAACCTCGCCCACCTTGCGCTCGGCCTCCAGCGCCATTTGCAGGTGTTCGCGGTCACGCAGCGCCTGATTCACGGCCCTCCGGTCGGTGATATCCGAGATCACGCCGTAGCAGATCCATTTCACGTCTCCGGTTCCCGCCTCGCAGCGCGCGCTGTCGCGCACCCACACGACCCGCCCATCGGCGTGAATCACGCGGTACTCGGTTTCAGAGTCGACGCCCCGCATCAGCCGTTCAAGCTGTATCCGCGCCGCCGCCCGGTCTGACGGCACAATCAGGCTGACCCAGAAGTCCCAATCCTCCAGTTTGCGCGCCGGCGGATAGCCGAGAATATGCTCGATATTGGACGACGAGTACATCTGGCGGATGGATCCGTCTCGCAGCACGGCGTACACATACACCATATGGCTGGTCGAGTAGATAACGCGCTGCAGCAGAGACTCGGTTTCGCCCAGTGCGCGTTCCACGCGGCGGTGCTCCAGCGCGGCAACCACGATCTCCATCAGCGTTTCGAGCAAATAGCGGTCTTCCTCGTTCCACGCGCGAGGCGTTTGCGACGCCAGTGAAACGTAGCCAAGCAGTATCTCGCGGTACACCATCGGGACAGCGGCCAAACTCCGCAGGCCCTGCGCGAGCAGTTGCGAACCAAGCGGGTCGCTGCCGCCTGTCTGCGCCAGATCATCAATCAGAATCACGTCCAGAGGCCCTGCCGTTTGGCGCAATATTCGCTCCTGATTGGCGGGCAGGCTGAGCACAAGGTCGTCAGCGAATTCGCCATTCCATTGATAACTCACTTCGAACTGCTCGCCGTCGTCGCTCAGTTCAACCAGAAAACAGCTATCCGCGCCGGAAAACTGCCCCACTGCCAGCAGGGCAGCGTCCACCGCCACGTCAAGCTGGTCAGCCGGCAGGTCAATAAAGGCGCGCGCGATAGTCGAAAGCAACGCCTCACGTTCGTAAACGCGCACGCGCTCCCGCTCGACACGCGCCAGCTCCTGATGCAGTTGTTCCTCGAAACGGATCATCTCGGTCGTGAAGTGCGCCAGCGCCCCCACGTCGGTCGTCATCGGTGTCAGCACGCCGCGAATCGAGCGGATCGTCTGCAGCGCCACAGGCTGGTTTCGCGCCGCCAGATAATCGGTCAACCAGTCCAGGCTGGCCGTGACGATATCCGGCTCGAAGCTCCAGATGGCGTCGAACGAGGCCGCCGCCGGGTCTTGAATTACGTTCTGGCGCGGGCGCGCACACAGCACAACCGAGAACGAGTAGGACAGCACCAGCAGGAAGCGTTCGTTCAGCAGAGCTTCCCCGGAATCGAGGACTCCCGCCACGAGGCCTTCAACCCCGTCCAGAACCTCGATCTCCTCGCCCAGCACAATCACCGAGGCTGACTTCTCGGCAAGCCCGCGTAAGCGCGGCACATAGGCTGCCCGCGTACGAGCCGGCCCCGGCCCGATGCAAACCAGCGCCGCCAATTTCCGCTCGAGCACGAGGTCCTCGAGCGTTCGAATTAGGTGCGTCAGCGTTTCGCGGGCAAGCGGCACGACGGCCAAACGCGAGCCGCCGGTCTGTTTCACCGCATCGAATAGTGAGCCATCCACCATGAAGTGCCTGCCGGTGTCTTGCCTGTCGAACATCTGCATTATAGTCTCCGCCGGGCGCAATAAAACGTGGAGGAACAGCCGCGCAATCGTCGAATTCGCCGCTGTTATCATCGCTCGCCGCTCGGGTACAATTGCGCTTCCGCTATCCTATAGGAAAGTTCCCCATGCTCTCTCGCTGGACACTGGCTATCGTTGGCCTCTTCGTGGCGCTGCTTCCGCTCAGCGCCTTCGCCCAGGCAGCCCAAACACCCGCCGAACTGTGCGCGGCCGCGGTTCCGGCCGCCGAGCCGGCGACACGCGAATTCACCGCTCCCGAGCAGGTACTCCAACCGGGCGTGGATTATCGCGCCATTCTGTGCACCAGCGCCGGGCCGGTTTATGTTGACCTCTTCGAAACCATCACGCCGGAAACCGTCAACAACTTCGTCTTCCTGGCCCAGAACGGCTACTACAACAACACGACTTTCCACCGCGTCATCGAGGACTTCATGGCGCAGGCCGGCGACCCCACCGGCACAGGCAGCGGTGGCCCCGGCTACCAGTTCCAGGATGAGTTTGCCGGCTACCTCACATTTGACCGCCCGGGCCTGCTGGCGATGGCCAATGCCGGCCCTGGCACCAACGGCAGCCAGTTCTTCATCACGACTGCCCAAACGCCGCATCTCGACTACAAACACACCATTTTCGGTGAGGTGCTGGACGGCCAGGCCAACGTTGCGGCCATCGAGCTGCGCGACCCCGCCACAGCGACGACGCCCGGCACTACGCTGGATACGGTGCTGATCATCACCGACCCGTCGCAGGTGGCCGTGGACGTGCCTGAACTGCCCGCAACAACGCCCGAAGACTTCCAGGCGGCCCTCGATGAGGCTCACGCGCAGGTCGCTGCCCCGCTGACAGTGGATAGCGATGTGTCGGGCCTGTTCGACCTCGATGCGACCGTCGCTCAGTTCCCCGAATCGGCGCGGGTTGATACACGCGCCGCGCTGGAAAGCAGCGGGTTCGAGCAGCGCGTACGCAGCAGCATCAGCAACGCGGACTGCGATTTTGAGCAGGTCGGCTGGGGCCAGATTGGTTACAGCCTCGACGTGTTCGCCAATGCTGCGAGCGCGAACGCGGCCGTCGAGAGCGGTATCTACGGCGCGGCCCTCGAAGCCGAGGGCTTGGCTCCCTCCACTATCGAAGGCTGGACGCAGCCGCTGTACACCGGTTCGGTGTCGCTGTGTGAGCAAGAGATGACCCAGGCCGTCAAGGTCTACACGATTGGCCGCATGGTGGCCGAAGTCCGCGTGACCATCCCGCCAGAGTCGGCCGCCACCCCGGATCAGTGGATCAACGATTTCGCCGCGCTGATTTACGAGCGCTTCTTCACCGGCGTGCTGCGCGGAGAGGTGCGTTAGAGCTTCCGTCTCTTCCCCGTCTCCTCACCCCGGATTTCGCCTCGTCCCTCTCCCGTG
>JAEURB010000343.1 GCA_016788435.1 Anaerolineae bacterium
CCTCAAAGACCTGTCAGAAGCCATCGGCATTTCGGGCAAGGAAGACGCCGTGCGCGCAGTGGTGCTCAAGGCTATCGAGGGCCATGCGGAGCAAATTCGCATTGACCCGATGGGCAGCATCACCGCCTTCAAGCGCGGAACCGGGAACAGCGGCCTGCGCGTGATGGTCGCTGCCCACATGGACGAAGTCGGCTTCATCGTCACCGGCTATGACGGCGATGGCCTCATCCGCTTTACCAGCGTGGGCGGCGTGGATGACCGTATCCTGCCCGGCCTGCGCGTGAAGGTCGGTGATGCGCTGCTTCCCGGCGTGGTGGTGTGGACGCCGATCCACCTCAACAACGACCAGGACGTGGTTAAGATGAAGAACCTGCGGATTGATATCGGCGCGTCGGGCAAAGACGAGGCCGCTGGCAAGGTTCGCAAGGGCGAGCGCATCGCCTTCGACAGCCGCTTCATGGAAGTGGGCGAAGGCGGGCGCTTGCTGCGCGGCAAGGCCTTCGATGACCGTGGCGGCTGCTCACTGCTGATTGACGTGCTGCAGGGCGGCCCGTACCCGGTGGATATCTACGCCGCCTTCACCGTGCAGGAAGAAATCGGTCTGCGTGGGGCGCAGGTAGCGGCGCAAACGCTGCGGCCCGCTGTCGCCTTCGTCCTCGAAGGAACGACCGCCAATGACCTGCCCGACCCGGCACGGCGGCCCGACGACAGCCGCGAGGCGAACCCGACGGCGCGTATGGGCGGCGGCCCGGTGCTGACCATCCTCGATAACAGCCTGATCGTGCCGCCGCACCTGCTGGCCTTCCTGCGCGAAACCGCCGAAGCCGAGGGTATTCCGTACCAGTTCAAATCGCAGGCCACCGGTGGCACCGACGGCGGCGCGATCCACCAGGCGGCGGGCGGCGCGCAAACGGCCGTCATTTCGCTGCCCTGCCGCTACATCCACAGCCCGGCGGCCTACCTGCTGCGCGCGGATTACGAGCATTCCCTGCGGCTGATCCAGGCCGCCCTCCGGCGCATAACGCCGGAAACGCTGAAGCGATAACGCAGTTACGAGTTACGAGTTGAGAGTTGCGAATTGTGGGTAAGGCTTAGCCACCGGCTTTTTTCGGCAAGACCCACAACGTTTTGTGGCCACTCGTAATTCGTAACTTTCAACTCGCAACTTATCTTACAGGAGCGCCAACCCGTGAAGGACTTAATCAAGAAACTGGTGGAGGCCTGGGGGCCTTCGGGCTATGAGCATCAGGTGCGCGAACTGATCCGCGCCGAAGTCGCGCCCTACGCCGACGAGATCACGGTGGACCCGCTGGGCAACCTGATCTGCCGCGTGGGCAGCGGCGGCAAGAAGATCATGATCGCCGCCCACATGGACGAAATCGGCTTGATGGCGACCTACGTCGAAAAGACGACCGGCTACGTTCGCTTTTCGAGCATCGGCGGCTTGATGAATACTGCGCTGCTCGGCGCGCGCGTCCGGTTCGAGAACGGGACGACCGGCGTGAT
>JAEURB010000364.1 GCA_016788435.1 Anaerolineae bacterium
GGCGGCGGTCAACATCCGCAACCGCAGCTACATCATCACGGCAGAAGTCACGGTCGAGGATGCGAAAGCCAGCGGCGTGTTGTTCTCGCAGGGCGCGCGCTTTGGCGGCCACTCGCTCTATCTGAAGGATGGCGTGCTCAAGTACGTCTACAACTTCGTCGGCGACAAGGAGCAGATGATCACCGCGTCGAAGCCCGTCCCCACCGGCAAAGTATTGCTCACGGCTGCCTTCGTGCGCGAGAACAAGGACATGCCGGCCGCTGGCACGCTCACGCTGTACATCAACGACGAGGCTGTCGGCTCAGGCAAGATCATCACCCAACCGGGCAATTTCTCGCTGGTGGGCGAAGGCCTGAACGTCGGCGTGGACCCCGGCGTGCCCGTCACCGATGACTACGCGGGAGCCCGCCCGTTCCGCCTCGTCGGGGGAAAGGTCGCTCAGGTGATTGTGGACGTATCCGGCGAGCCATACGTCAATCTCGAACACGAAGCGGCGATGGCCTTCCTGCGCGACTGACCGCCTCACCGCTACCTCACCCCCTCTCCCACGCACCGCGCGTAGACGCAGCGGATCGCAGGGAGAGGGGCATCCACGAGCGCACAGTCTTCTCTCCCCTCTCCGCGTGCGGAGAGGGGGCCGGGGGGCGAGGTTTGGTTGGGGGATGCGGTTGCCCTGCACGAGATTCCCCGCAATGTTTGCGCGCTTCATTCGCCGAGTCTACAATTCCCTCCACCCGGAATCTGGCGCTGCGCGCTTGTCTCTGATCGTGTCCCCACAGGGTTGGGAAATGGCTCGGCGCTTACGGGATTGCTTCGCCTGTGCAGTGTGGTTGAGTTCATCTCAAGGAGCAAAGGGTTATGAAACGAGTACTTCGTCTGTTTGCCCTCACGATGATTGTCGTGTTGGCGCTGGGGCTGATGGCGCCCGCTTTCGCGCAGGATGCCATCGAACCGCTCACCCCCAACATGACCGTCACCGACGGTCTCGTCGCCTATGCCGCCGATAGCTGCGACTACGGCGGCGTGATCCAGTCCATCACCGCCACAGCAGCCAACCAGGTGGTGTTCCAGCTTTGCGAGCCGGACGGCGCGTTCCCGCAGAAGGTTGCCTTCTCCTCGCTCGGCATTCAGCCCTACGAGCATCTTCAGGCCACCGGCGGCGGCGGCGAAGCCCTCTTCCGCAATCCGGTCGGCACCGGCCCCTACGCGCTCAGCGCCTGGAACCTCGGCAGCGATGTCGTCCTCACCCGCAATGACGCCTATTGGGGTGAGCTTGCGAATGAGCCGACCGCCATTTTCCGCTGGACGTCTGAATCGGCGGCCCGCCTCAACGAACTGATGGCTGGCACGGTTGATGTGATCGACAACGTCGGCGCGGGTGACTTTGAAACAGTTTCGGCGAACCCGGCGCTGCAGCTCCTCCCCCGCCCGGCGCTCAACGTCTTCTACGTGGGCATGAACAACACCATTGCCCCGTTCGACAACCTGAACGTGCGCCAGGCTATCGCCCACGCGATTGACAAGAACCGCCTCGTCGAGCAGTTCTACCCCCCCGCCTCGACGACCGCCAATCAGTTCATGCCGCCCGACATCTTCGGTTGGACCGAGGGCTTTGAAGACACGCCCTACGACCCCGAAGCGGCCCGCCAACTGCTGGCCGACAGCGGCCTCGAACTGCCGCTCGAAGTCACCATCAACTACCGTGATGTCGTCCGTGGCTACCTGCCGCAGCCGGGCGTGGTCGCCCAGGATATTCAGGCGCAGCTCGCCGATGTCGGCATCAACGTCACCATCGAAGTCATGGAATCGGCCGCTTTCCTCGACGCCGCTTCGGCCGGCCAATTGGGCCTGTTCATGCTTGGTTGGGGCGCGGACTATCCAGACGCGACCAACTTCCTTGACGCGCACTTCGGCCAGGGCGCCAATGACTCGTTCGGCACGAAGTACCCGGAAATTATCGATCTGCTCAATCAGGGCAGCACGACCAGCGACCCGCAAACCCGTCTGGATGTCTACGCGCAGGTCAACGCCCTGATCCGCGACAACGCGATCATGATCCCGGTGGCTCACGGTGGTTCGGCTCTTGCCTACAAGGCCGGCATCACTGGTGCGCATGCCAGCCCGCTGAGCAACGAATCGCTTGCCGTCATGGCGGACCCCGATGACGACAACATCATCCTCATGCAGAACGGTGAGCCGGGCGGTATCTACTGCGCCGACGAGACCGACGGCGAAGCCCTGCGCGTCTGCGAACAGATCATGGATACGCTGCTCGCCTACGAAGTGGGCGGTACGGCGGTCGTGCCCTCGCTGGCCGAGAGCTTCAGCAGCAGCGAAGACGGTCTGACCTGGACGTTCGACCTGCGCGACGCGACCTTCCACGACGGCTCGGCCTTCGATGCCAACGACGTCGTCATGGCCTACGCCGTGCAGTGGGACGCTGCTAATCCGCTCCATGTGGGCCGGAGTGGCGCGTTCGACTACTGGACGATCCTGTTCAAGGCCTTCCTGAATACGCCGGCCTCGTAAGGTTCGGTAACACGCTTCACAACGATCGGGGCGCGCTCCGACTTCGGCCGCAGGGCCGGGGAGCAGGGCGCGCCCTCATTATTGAAGGTACAAGTTATGCGTGATGTGTTATGGGAAATGCAGGGCTTCGATAGCCGCCCTCGTAACACTTACCTCGTAACTCGGTACGCTCCCCCTTTTGACAGGGCAATGACCCATGACGACGTTCATCCTGCGCCGCTTGGCGCTGGCGATCCCGGTGCTGATAGGCATTCTGGTAGTCACCTTCTTTCTGGCGCGCTTGATCCCCGGCGAACCGTGTACCGCCATTTACGGCGAACGCGCGACGCCTGCCTTGTGTGATGCTTTTTATGCCCGCTACGACCTCGACAAGCCGATCCTGCAGCAGTTCACAAGCTATGCCGCCCGTGTCATGCAAGGCGACCTGGGCGACTCGATCCGCTATTCCGTGCCGGTCACAAACCTGCTGGTCGAACGCTTGCCCCTCACCATCGAGCTGGCCTTCTTCGCGCTGATCTTCGCGGTCACCTTCGGTGTCCCGCTCGGCATCATCGCCGCCTACAAGCGCAATTCGGCCGCCGACGCGCTGACAATGTTGGTCGCCAACATCGGCGTTTCGATGCCGGTCTTCTGGCTCGGCCTGATGCTGGCCTTCATCTTTGGCGTCATCCTCAAAGACACGCCCTTCGCGCTGCCGCCTTCGGGCCGCTTGCCGGCGGGTTATCAGCCGATACCGTTCTACGTGGCATGGGGCCTCGCCCCCGATACGGCTTCGGCGACCCCACTCATGATCTTCATCTCGCGCATGTACACGCTCAACGCTATCCTCACGCTCAACGTCGAACTATTCGTCAACTCCCTCCGCCACCTCATCCTGCCCGCCGTCGCGGTCGGCACGATTTCGATGTCCATCATCGCCCGCATGACGCGCTCGAGCGTGCTGGAAACGCTCAATCAGGATTACGTGCGTACGGCGCGGGCCAAGGGCCTGAACGAGCGCTCGGTGGTCTTCCGCCATGCCGTGCGCAACGCGCTGCTGCCCGTTGTCACCATCATCGGCCTCAACTTCGGCGTGCTCATCAGCGGCGCGGTGCTCACCGAAACAATTTTCGGGCTGGCTGGCGTGGGGCGCACGCTCTACGACGGCATCACCGCCCGTGACTACCAGCTCGTCCAGGGTTTCACTGTCGTCATCGCGGCGTCGTTCGTCCTCATCAATCTCGGGGTGGATATCCTCTACGGCTATCTTGATCCCCGCATCCGCCTGAGCTGAGGGAGCGCCGCCCGTTCATGACCAGTCAAACGGCAAAGATCGAACTCGACAAACAAACGGAAGTCCGGCTCGGCGGTTCGCTGTGGCGGCAGGCTTTCCGGCATTTCATCCGCAATCGCTCGGCCATCGCCGGCATGATACTGATCGGCTTCGTCGTCTTCATGGCCGGGGCCGCCCCGCTGATTGCCCCCTACGACCCCAATCTGTCCATGATCGGCCTGCCGGGGCACGAAGGCCGTCTGGCCGGCCAGGCGCCCTGTATTCACGCGCTCGGCTGCCCGCCCGAAATGGCGCAGCACCTGATGGGCCTCGATCTCAACGGCCGCGATATGTTCAGCCGCGTCGTGTTTGGCTCGCGGGTCTCTCTGGTGGTCGGTTTTGCCAGCGTCTTCCTGTCCATCATCGTCGGTTCGCTGCTCGGCCTGGTCAGCGGCTACAGCAGTTTCTGGACGGATAACGTCATCATGCGCTCGATGGATGTGCTGCTGGCCTTCCCCTCGCTGATCCTGGCGATTGCCATCGTCACGGTGCTGGGGCCGGGCTTACAGAATGCGCTCATCGCCATCGCCATCGTCAACATCCCGGTTTATGCCCGGCTGGCCCGCGCGCAGGTGCTATCGCTGCGCGAGATGGACTATGTGCTGGCGGCACAGTCGCTGGGCGATGGCAACAATCGCATCCTGTTCATGCATATCATGCCCAACGCGCTCACGCCGCTGATCGTACAGGGCACGCTCGGCATCGCCGGCGCGGTGCTCGAAGCGGCGGCGCTCTCCTTCATCGGCCTCGGCGCGCAGCCGCCCACCCCCGAATGGGGCGCCATTCTCAGCGAGGGCCGCAATTACATTTTCACCTCGCCGCATCTGGTCTTCTTCCCCGGCATCGCCATCATGATCACCGTGCTCGGCTTCAACCTCGTGGGCGACGGCCTGCGTGACTCGCTCGACCCGCGCCTGAACAAGACGTAGGCAGCGCGGCAGGGCGAAGGGTTGAACCGTCCGCGCAGCGGACGCATTTCCCTCTCCCTGAGGGCTATGCATGACCCACATCTTGAGGGGAAAAGCCGCAAAACCACCTCTCACCCCCGGCCCCTCTCCCACGCAAGCGGGGAGAGGGGTGTGGGACGCTTCGATTAGACGGTGAATGGAAGACCAAAAACCGCCCGCGCTGCGGCTATCCTCCCCTTCTCCCCGCTTGCGTGGGAGAAGGGGAACGAGGGGTTGAGGGGTCGTCGGCCGGTTCACCATCACGTCGCCGGGTCTTCCTTCTCGTGTGGGCTTTCCGGCACCTCGCCCTTGTTCTCGCGCAGTGATTTCGCCTTGCGCTGCAAGTCGTGGAAGTAGTCGGTTTCGGTGATTTCGCGCACCTGGCTCTCGCGCTTCTGCTCGTCAATCTGAATGACAAGCCGGCGCACCTGCTCTTTCAACTGCCGTTCGCGTTCGGCCACTTCCCGCGCCATCTTCTCGAAGACCAGCGCCGTGTGGCCCAGTTCATCGCCGCGCCCGGCTACGCGCTCCAGCGAGGTCATCTCGGCGGCGCTCGGCGTCCAGTTGCCCGCGCTCACCCCCTGCGCAATAGTGGCAATCGCCTCGACTGGGCGCACGACCAGCCGCGCCAGCAGATAGCGCAGCACCAGCATGATCACCGCGAACAACACGATGACGACCACCATCACCACGTTCAGCCACAACTGCGCGCTGCCGATTACATCAGCCGCCGGTACGTAGATGATCTGCGCTGCGATAGGCTGGCCCACCACCCAGCCAAAGCCGTTTTCGCTGCCGTAGGTGGCGATCAGGCTGGCCGGGGCGGTTTCCGGCGTATCGTGGCAGGCCATGCACGATTCGCCAACCACCAGCGGGCGGGCGCTGTAGTAGAGCGATTGCCCCTCGCGCTCGGTGAATCCACTCTGCTCCTTCAGCGTCGAATCGGCCCGGAAATGGTTCAGCAGCTCCGCCTCGAACGAGTCCGCCCGATTGCGCGGATTGGTCGGATTGTCGCTCGCTTCCTTGTAGAGGTACGAGGCGTACTGTGGGTTGGAGCGCAGCGTTTCGAACACTTCGCGGGCCGAGAAGGCCGGCACCGTTTCGCTGATGAAGTGCGCCGACACCGCCAGGTCTTCCTGCAGCAGCGGGTTGACGTGGCTGGTGGTGTAGCGGCGCACCGAATTCATCGTCTCGATCAGAACGAGGCCGCGCGCGTTGACCTCCGCCTCGGCGCGCTGCTCGATCACCCGCGACAGCGTGGCCCACGCGGCGACGATGCCGACGAGGAAGACAACGGACAGAATCAACGTGAACTTGCTGCTGACTTTGTTGAGGCGCATCACATTCTCCATCACTCGCGCGGGGTTTGCGCTGGCTTGCCGGCGGAGCTATCGAGCAGCCGTACCAGCATGGACTCGACGTCCGTCATTCGATCATGCAGCTCGCGGATCTCCATTTCGGCCCGCAGATTGACCTGATACTCCACGTCGTTGCGGATACGGTCACGCGCCACCTCGCGATTCTGGCTGATGAGCAGGAACAGCGTCAGAAAAATCGCTTCGACCGACAGCACCATCGTCAGCAGGCCGAATGGAAACGGGTCGAAAGCCGGCACGCCGGGGATCAGGTTCAGGTTGATGACGAACCAGATGATGAAGAAGGCCGTCGTCGCGTACACGAAGCGCAGATCCCCCGCCACCGCCGTCAGCCCGTCAGCGATCCAGTGGCCGAAAGTCCGCTGCTCGGTTTCCTCGATCGCCGTGTTGGGATTGCGCGTCGTCACCCGGTTCTGGGCCAGCGTGGACGTGTTGCGCAACCGTTGGCCGAGCATGGTCATCATATCGAGCGCCGAATCGGGGTGGGCCGTCACCAGCGCCAGCAGGTCGTCGCGGGTAAAAGCGATCAGCCGCGTGTCTTCCAGCGCCTTGGCACTCGCCGAGCGCGGCAGATTGTCGAGCAGTGAAAGTTCGCCGAAGATTTCGCCCGGCCCCATCACCGCGACCGTCAGGCGTTCGTTGGCGGCGTCGCGCAGGTAAATCTCGACGCGGCCCTCCTCGATGATGTACATCACGCCGCCCGCCTCGCCCGCCGAAAAGATGATCGTATTGGCGGCATAGACCGACACATCGGCGTGTTCCAGCAGATTGGCGCGTTCGTGGTCGTCCAACAGCGCAAACAGCGGAATCTGGCGCAGCCAGCCGGCGTCAATGGCGGTCATGGCATTCCCCTCCCTCAGTCTGCGCTGACCATAGCGTCATTGTAACGGCGTTTTGCCGCTGCGTAAGATTAAGCGGCTGTCTGATTGCCACTGAGTACGGAGAACACAGCGGCGGGCTTGTTGCTTCTGCTCTCGGTGTCCTCCGTGCCTCTGTGGTGAAGCCCTCTCGTGAAACTCGACGCCAGTGCTTGCATCCCGCAGTCAGCGCGCTAGAGTTGAAGGTATTCCGCCGTCACAGCGAGGATGCCCATCATGCGTGGAATGATCATGATCGTTTTCCCGACACGCGGTTCGCTGGTGGATGCCACCGATAAGCTGCATCAACTCCCCGGCCTGCAAACGCACGGCACGGCGCTCATCGTTCGGGCCGAACACGGCGAAGTGACGATCTACGAGGACGATATCACGCCCACCGAAGGCGCGATCACTGGCGGCACGCTCGGCGGCTTGATCGGCGCGCTCGGCATCGCCGGGTTGGGCGCGTTTCTGCTCCCCGGCATCGGCCCGATCATCGCCATCGGCGCGGGCGCGCTGGCCGGCGGCCTGATTGGCGGCGCAGCCGGTGGCGTGACCGCCAAAGTGGTGGATCACGGTATCAACAATCATCTGCTCGAAGAACTGGCCCGCCAACTGGCCGACAACGAAACCGCCGTCGTCATGGATATCGAAGGTGAAGACGTGCAGTTGAATGAAGTCGAAACCGATATCGCCGCGCTGGGCGGCAAGCTGGTCATCGTCAAGCCGCTGGCCGCAGTGCCGCCGGAAAGCGACACCCTGCCGCCGTCACCGATGCCATAGGACCGCGTCATCGCTCATGCGCCTGTACATTGCGCTTAATTTGAGTGAGAATGCCGTGAAATACCCCTCTCTCCGTGAACCACTGCCTCTACGCGTGGCCGGGAGAATGGCTAGACGTTCCGCGAAGCGGGCCAATTCCCCTCCCCTGAGGGTGAGGGCCTAATCAGCTTCATGCTTGTTTCTGCATAGTTCAATCCCTTGGGAAACCGTGACTGACGACCTGATCCTGATCCAGTTTCCCACCCGCCACGCGCTGACCGAGGCGCTCCATCATCTGATGACGCTGGAGGCGCTCCACATCGAAGGCGCGGCCGTGGTGGCGCGGGCCCAGGATGGCGAAGTGACCGTGCTCGAAGGCCACATCGGGCCAGATGAGGGCGGCATCGCCGGTGGCACGCTCGGCGCGGCGCTGGCCATGCTGGGTGTGGTCAGTTTCGGCGCGCTGGCCCTGCCCGGCATCGGTCCGATCATCGCCCTCGGCGCGGGCGCGCTGGCCGGGGCGCTGGTCGGTGGGTTGACCGGCCGCGCCGCCGGCGAGATGATCGAGCGCAGCTTCCGCAGCGGCACATTGGCCGAACTGGCGGTGGGCCTCGAGGCGGGTCATCCGGCGCTCGTACTCACCTTAACCGATCCGAAAGCCGCCCTGCCGCTGATCAAGGCCGAGCTGGCCCACTACCGCGCCGAACTCGTCGAGCGGGTACGGCTGCATCCGAACCCCTGATCCCGAACCCTCCCCATTTCCGGGCTATACTGAGAGTTGAAAGCTGCGAGTTGAAAGGTGGAAGCAGGGGGAACTCACGTCTCCCGCGCTTTCCCTTTCAACCTTCAACCTTCAACTTTCAACTGTTTTTGGAGGCTCTTATGGCCGTGCGTGAACCGAAAACCAAACCCCTCGCCCCGGCGCGGCCCATCGAGCTTGTGCCGCACGAGCGCAACCCCGGCCTGCCGCTCGACCTCGGCTGGGTGCGCGCCTGCCGCGTGAATCTCAGCGCCGTCGAGCGCCGCGCCGCCACGCTCGGCACGCGCCGCTCGGTCAAGAAGGAATATCAGGCGGCCTGGCTGTTGCGCACCATCACCTGCATTGACCTGACCACGCTCTCCGGCGACGACACACCCGGCAATGTCCATCGCCTGTGCCTGAAGGCCCGCCAGCCCGTCCGCCCCGATCTGCTGCGGGCGCTCGGTATGGAGGATGAACGCCTGACGGTGGGCGCGGTCTGCGTCTATCACAACCGCGTCGAGGACGCCGTGCGCGCGCTCGAAGGCAGCGGTATCCCCGTCGCGGCCGTCTCGACCGGCTTCCCGGCCGGGCAAACGCCGCTGCGCCTCAAGCTGGAGGAAATCCGCGAGTCGGTGGCGGCCGGCGCGCAGGAGATTGACATCGTCATCCCGCGCGATCTGGCCCTCACCGGCCGCTGGGCCGCGCTCTACGACGAGGTCGCGCAGTTCCGCGAAGCCTGCGGCCCAGCCCACATGAAGACCATTCTGGCGACCGGCGAACTGGGCACGCTGCGCATGGTCGCGCAGGCCAGCCTCGTCTGCATGATGGCCGGCGCCGATTTCATCAAAACGTCCACCGGCAAAGAACCGGTCAACGCCACGCTCGAAGTTGGGCTGGTGATGGCCCGCATGATCCGCCAGTACGAACACGCCACCGGCTGCCAGATCGGCTTCAAGCCAGCAGGCGGCGTGCGCACGGCCAAGCAGGCGATGAACTGGCAGTTCCTGATGAAAGAGGAACTCGGCGACGACTGGCTGTTTCCCGATCTATTCCGCATCGGGGCCAGCGCGCTGCTGACCGACATCGAGCGCCAGCTGTCGCACTTCGCCACTGGCCGCTACGCCAGCGAAAAATATATGCCGATGGGGTGATGAAAATGGCGCTGCGACAACCGCGAACCGAGGCGAAACTGCTGACCGAGGCCGAACTGATGGCGCTTGGCAGCGACGCGCGCGTGGAAGTCCTCGGCGGAGAAGTGATCAACATGTCGCCAAATGGCGTGCAGCATCACCTGATCGCCGTCAACGTGCAGCGGCTGCTGGATGCTTATGTCCTGGAAAATGGACTAGGCTTCGTCTTCCCGGATGGTCTGCTTTACCTGCTGGATGCCAACGCACGCGGCGTGAAGGGCGCACAGGTTCCCGATGTCAGTTTCGTCCGGGCGGGCAGGCTGCCGGCGGATTTCGACATGCGGCGGCCGTTCCCCGGCGCGCCCGATCTGGCCGTCGAGGTGGTTTCTCCGGGCGATGACGTGTCGGTGCTGCTTTATCGCGTGCGGCGCTATCTGGCCTTCGGCACCGAACAGGTGTGGGTCGTCTACCCCGATGCAGGTGAGGTGCATCAGTACCTTCGCGAGGATGCGAGTGTGCGGACGTGGCAGCCCGGCGAAACTCTCGATGCCGGGGCGCTGCTGCCTGGCTTCGCGCTGCCGCTGGACGCGGTGTTTAAGCTGCCGGGGATGGAGTGAGGACATTACAATGCGGAACGTCCTGCTTTACACGGATGAAGATGGCAACTGGATCGCGGAAGTGCCGTCGCTGCCCGGCTGCGTCAGTAATGGGCGCACACGGGATGAGGCGTTGGAGCGAGTCAAGGAAGGGATTGCGCTGTACGTCGAGGCGCTGGTGGAAGCTGGTCTGCCGGTGCCGTCCTTGTTGTGAAGGTAGAGTGACGTGTTCGGTTTTGAGGGTGGTCCACTTCTGTTTGATGTAAAGACGCCGCTTGGGTTTCGCGTGCATTGCACCGAGGAGTACTGGAACCGAAAAGTGCTGGCCGATCACGACAATATGGCGGACATGGTGGAAGACGTGATACAGGCGCTCGTGGAACCCGACGAAGTTAGAGTGAGTTCCAGCGACCCTGATGTGCTGCTGTTTTACGTGATGGGGACAAAACGCTTTGTGTGCGCAGTTGCACGCGATGCGGAAGGCGGTGGCTTCTTGATTACAGCCTATACGACGGACTCGATGAAGCGGGGTGTCACCATATGGACAAGATAAGAGTGCGCTTTGACCCCACCGACAACACGCTCCAGGTCTTCTTTGGAGATCCAGGGAAGATGGCGTACCTGTCGCCGATCGACGAGGTCACGCCGGAAGATGTCTTTCTGATCAAGGACGAGGAGAACCGAGTGATCGGTTTTGAGGGTCACTTCTATCATCTTGAACCCGGGACGCTACCGATCGAGATGGAGACTATGCCGCTGTTGAGGCAGGCGGACCGGACGAGACAAGGGTGAGGGGTATCCACTTATGCGCGTTGCTGAAATCTTCCACACCATGACCTACGGCCCCGCGCCGGAAGCCGCTAACGCCGCCAAGGCCTGGCTGGACGAGCACGGCCGCCAACTCGACCTGTTCGTCAACAACGCCTGGCTCAAGCCGCCGGGCGGCGCCTATTTCGAGAGCCGTAGCCCGGCCAGCGGCGACTTGCTGGCGCAGGTGGCCGATGGCGGCAAGGCGGGCGTGGATGCCGGCGTCGCGGCGGCCCGCGCGGCCTTCGAGCCGTGGCGCGCGCAATCCGGCCACGCCCGCGCCCGCTACCTCTACGCCATCGCCCGCCACATCCAGAAGCATGCCCGCCTGCTCGCCGTCATGGAGGCGCTCGACAACGGCAAGCCGATCCGCGAGACGCGCGATATTGACGTGCCGCTGGTCGCCCGCCATTTCTACTACTACGCGGGCTGGGCGCAACTGGCCGAGCGTGAACTGGCGGATTATCGGCCCGTCGGCGTCGTCGGCCAGATCATCCCCTGGAACTTCCCGCTCCTCATGCTGGCCTGGAAAATCGCGCCAGCCATTGCGATGGGCAACACCGTCATCCTCAAGCCCGCGCCCTACACCAGCATCACCGCCCTGCTCTTCGCCGAAATCCTGGCCGAAGCCGGCCTCCCGCCGGGCGTGGTCAATATCGTGCCGGGCAGCGACGAAACCGGCGCGGCGCTGGTTGAGCACCCCGACGTCGACAAGATCGCCTTCACCGGCAGCACCGAGGTCGGGCGAATCCTGCGCCGCGCCACCGCCGGTACGGGCAAGCGCCTGTCGCTCGAACTGGGCGGCAAGTCGCCGTTCGTCGTCTTCGATGACGCCGATCAGGACAGCGCAGTCGAAGGCTTGGTGGACGCCATCTGGTTCAATCAGGGCCAGGTCTGCTGCGCCGGTTCGCGCCTGCTCGTGCAGGAGAGCATCGCGCCCGGCTTCCTCGACAAGGTGCGCTGGCGCATGGGCAAGCTGCGCATCGGCGACCCGCTCGACAAGGGCATAGACATCGGCGCGATTGTGGATCCCGTTCAGCGCGACAACATTGACCGCTGGGTGCAGCTCGGCGTGGCCGAGGGCGCGACGCTCTATCAGCCCGATTGTCCGCTTCCCGACAAGGGCAGTTGGTACCTGCCGACGCTGCTGACCGGCGTCGAACCAGCCTCGACTGTCGTGCAGGAGGAGATCTTCGGCCCGGTCGTGGTCGCCATGAGCTTCCGCACGCCCGTAGAAGCAATCGCGCTGGCCAACAACACGCGCTACGGCCTCGCCGCCTCCATCTGGACGGAGAACGTCAACCTCGCGCTCGATGTCGCCCGGAAAGTGAAAGCCGGCACCGTCTGGATCAACAGCACCAACCTGTTCGACGCCGCGTCCGGCTTCGGCGGCTACCGCGAAAGCGGCTTCGGCCGTGAGGGCGGGCTGGAAGGCGTTTGGGAGTACGTGCGCCCGGTCTGGCAGGAGCGCCCGCGCCCCAGGCTGGCCCAGTCCAACGGCAAGTGGGCCGATGCCGTACCCGCCCGTCCGGCCCCGCTGGCGAAGCAGGCGCAGGCGGCCGATCAGGGCTTGCCCGCGCTCGACCGCACGGCCAAGCTGTTCATCGGCGGCAGGCAGGCGCGCTCGGACGGCAACTATTCGCGCGCGGTCTATGGGCCGGATGGCGTACTCATCGGCCAGGCGGCCGACGGCAACCGCAAGGACATCCGCGACGCGGTCGAGGCCGCCCACAAGGCTTCCGGCTGGGGCTATCGCAACAGCCACGGCCGCGCCCAAATCCTCTACTATCTGGCCGAAAACCTGAGCGCCCGCGCCGGTGAATTCGCCGCCCGTATCGCCGCCCTCACCGGCCGCAGCGATGCCCGCGCCGAGGTGGATGCCGCCATCAATCGCCTCTTCACCTATGCCGCCTATGCCGATAAATACGGCGGCGCGGTGCAGGAAACGCCCATGCGCGGCCTGACGATTGCGCTCCACGAGCCGGTCGGCGTCATCGGCATCGCCTGCCCGGATGACTACCCGCTGCTGGCCCTCGTCTCGCTGGCCGCGCCCGCCATCGCCCGCGGCAACACCGTCATCATCATTCCCAGCGAAACGCATCCGCTGGCCGCCACCGACTTCTACCAGGTGCTGGAGACCAGCGATCTGCCCGCCGGGGTGATCAACATCGTCACCGGCGCGCGCGACGTGCTGACCAAGACGCTGGTCGAGCACGACGACGTGGACGCCATGTGGTATTTCGGCACGGCGGAAGGCAGCGCGCACGTCGAGGCGCTCTCGGCGGGCAACATGAAGCGCACATGGGTGGGCTACGGCCTGCCGCTGGATTGGATGAACGCCCACCAGGCCGCCGGTGAGGAGTTCCTGCGCGAAGCCACCCAGGTCAAGAATATCTGGACGCCGAGCGGGGAGTGAGGGGAAAAGAAGTTGAAAGGTGCGAGTTGAAAGTTGAAAGTTGAAAGTGGGGACCTGGGATGACCACACTCCCGAATCTAACAGAAATCCCCGCCGCCGAACTGGCGGCCCTCTGCCGGCGCTGGCACATCCGCAGGCTGTCTCTGTTCGGCTCGGCCCTGCGTGAGGATTTCCGGCCAGACAGCGACCTTGATGTAGTGGTTGAATTTGAGCCGGGCGCGCGCATCGGCTGGGAATTCGTCGCTCTGGCCGACGAACTGTCGGCCTTGTTTGGCCGCGAGGTGGATCTCAATACGCCCGATATGCTGAGCCGCTATTTCCGCGAGCGCGTGCTGTCCAGTATGAGGGTCGTGTATGAACGAGCAGGATGAAGTACGCCTGCGTCATATGCTGGATGAGTCACGGCGGGTGCAGCGATTCATCCATGATCATTCGCGCGAAGATATGGACAGCGACGACTTGTTCGCCTATGCGGTCGTGCGCGCCGTCGAGATCATTGGTGAGGCAGCCTCGCGTATCTCCCCGGAATTTCGCACCCAGACACCCGAAATTCCCTGGCGCAATATCATTGGCATGCGCAACGTGATTGTCCATGCCTACGCGGATGTCAGCTACGACATTGTCTGGCAGGTAGCCGCCGGCAATCTGCCCGAATTGATCCTCGCTCTAGAAAGATTGCTCCCCGATTCAGGGGCGGCGGATCTCTGACCATCAGGCGCACCCACCCAGGTCAAAAACATCTGGACGCCGAGCGGGGAGTGAGGGGAGAGAGCTTACTCGAAGAGGCCAAGCCATTTGAGCTTGAGCGAGGACGAATGAAGGACTATCACATCAATATCTTCTACAGCCCGGAAGATGACGAATACATCGCCGATATTCCCGATCTGAAATACTGCTCAGCGTCTGGCGCAACCCCGGAAGAAGCCCTGCACGAAGTGCTGCTTGCCAAAACGCTGTGGGTGGAAGCTGCAGCGGAAATAGGTTGACGGTTCCAGAACCGCGCTATCGGCCGGCGCTGTACCACATCGGCGCATGAAGCAAGCGAACCGGGTGCGCGTGGAATCGATGGCTGTTCTCGACGCCTCATAAGGCCCTGCTGGAAATGGCGGATCGTGCCGTGAATGCCGGTGTCCAGGTGGAAGTGCGCACGTTTGAAGCAGCGTAGCATTTCCACGTTTCAGGGAGGAATGGACCATGTTCATCGCAATTGGCTCGACCACCGTCTATGTCAAGGATCAGGACCGGGCGAAGGACTTCTACGTCAACACGCTCGGCTGGAAGCTGTGGGACGATGTGCCCTTGTTCCCCGGCGCGACGAACCGCTGGCTGTCGGTCGCCCCGGATGGCGCGTTCACGACCATCGCGCTGCTTGCGCTGGACGAGCCGTCAGCGCACTACGCGAGCACGATGGGCAAGGCGCAGGCGCTGACCATTCAGGTGACGGACCTGCCCGCGCTCTACGCGCAGCTCTCCGCGAAGGGCGTGCTGTTCAGCGGCCCGCCCGAAGTGCAGCCGTGGGGCACTTATGCCACGCTCATCGACTCGGAAGGCAACGGCCTGATGCTGATCGAGCGGCCGAAAACCAACTGAGGGCGGCAAGGTCAGCGCAACATGTGAATGGCCAGGCCCTCTTTCCTTGCACCCGGAATGTGGACTGTAACCGAACGCCCCCTGCCGGCGTATTGGTGAAGAGAAGCGCCAATCACTTACGCCCGGCTGGCAAGGAGGCCACGATGTCCCCGACGATGCGCAAAATCCTGAACCCGATCATGCGCTGGCTGCTGCACACGCCGCTGCATTTCCTGATCAGCGGCTGGTGCATGCTGATCACGGTGCGTGGCCGCAAGTCCGGGCGGCTGTACACGACGCCCGTGTATTACCGGCGCAGCGGTGACCGCATCCGTTTTCTCAGCGGGCGGACGATGAAGTGGGTCCGCAATCTGGAGGGCGGCGCGCCGGTGTCGTTGCGCCTGCGCGGGCGCGACCTGAACGGGACCGCCAGCCTGATTGAAGCCGGTCCAGTGCTGGACGATGAGTTGCGCAACTTCTACCCGCGCATGAAGCCGGAGCAGGTGGCGGAGCTGGTGCTGGTGGAAGTGATGGTGTAGGGGCAAATGGGCAACCGCCAAGCTCACCCCCCAGGGCTGTTGCAAATTTCTCTTTTCAGCGCCAGACGAAGTGCGAAAGCAACCTCACCCCCTACCTCCCTCTCCATCGCGCTGTACCCGAAAGGCCATGATTCAGGTGCGGAGGGGAGAAAGACAGGCGGCGGGTCTGGCTCCCCCTCTCGCTTTTCGGAGAGGAGGCCGGGGGGTGAGGTTGCTTATGCGTCCATCCCGTCTACCATCCGTTCGCCCCACCCACGCCCACCTGCCCTATGCTGATTGCTGTCCGTTTGTCGCATAGAGCATCAGATGTTCGGAATTCTGTCCGGTTGTCCGGTTCGTTTTTCCCTCAGTCCTGTCCCGTTGTTTCATTTCTGTCCTGTTGTCCCGTTGTCCTGTTCAGTCAATCAGTCACCTGCCTGCCACCCCGCCCCGAGCTTGTCCTCCCCTCTCCCCGCTTGCGTGGGAGAGGGGGCAGGGGGTGAGGGGTTTGTTTTCTTCCATCCGTTTACGCGCCCGCCCTCCGGCGTTATAATGCGCGGCCTTTAGCGTCTCCACTATGCCATTCGCCAACCGAGGGACCCCATGACCGCACAGGATCGCCTGCAGGAACTACGCTCGCAGGTTGACACCATCAATCTGCAACTGCTGGATCTGCTCAGCAAGCGCGCGCAAATCGTCACCCAAATCGGCAAGGTGCTGGAAGAACTGGGCGGCGAGCATTACGACCCCATGCGCGAGGCCCAGATGCTGACCGCGCTGGAGATGGCCAACAAAGGCCCCTTCAGCAATGAAACCATCAAGGCGCTCTTCCGTGAGTTGTTCCGCGCCTCGCTCGCCCTCGAAGAGCAGCAGTCCCGCGCCAAGATGCGCGTCCAGCGCAAGGCCAAAGACGAGCGCACCATCATCCAGCTTCCCAACGGGGCGGTCATCGGCGATGGCAGCTTCCAGTTGGTCGCTGGCTCGTGCGCCGTCGAAAGCTACGAGCAGATTGACGAGGTCGGTGCGGCACTGGCGGCGCGCGGCGTGAAAATTATGCGCGGCATGGCCTACAAACCGCGCACCTCGCCCTACGAGTTCCAGGGGCTGGGCGAGCAGGGCCTGCAAATCGCCCGTCAGGTCGCTAACAAGTACGGGATGGCCGTCACCAGCGAAATCATGGACCAAAGCCAGATTCCGCTCTTCATGGATTACGTGGATGTTTTCTGGGTCGGCGCGCGCAACATGCAGAACAGCTTCCTGCTCAAGGCGCTCGGCAAGATCAACCGCCCGGTCATCCTCAAGCGCGGTTTGGCCGCCACGCTCGAAGAGTTCCTCTACGCCGCCGAGTACATCGTCAGCAGCGGCAACCCGAACATCATCCTCATCGAGCGCGGCATCCGTACATTCGAGAAATGGACGCGCAACACGCTTGATGTCGGCGGCGTGGCCGTGCTCAAGCTCGAGTCACACCTGCCGGTCGTGGTGGATATCTCGCACAGCGCCGGCCGCCGCGATATCGCCAAGCCGCTGGCCCGCGTCGCCAAAGCGGTCGGGGCCGATGGCCTGATGGTCGAAGTCCATCCCAATCCGCCCGTCGCCATGAGCGACGCCAAGCAGCAGCTCTCGATCCCCGAGTTCAACGACCTGATGGACGATCTGGCCGCGCCCATCTAGTTCATTCCACTCGTCACACGCTCCACCCCCGGATACCGAAGGAACCCCCTTCGGTATCTTTCATTGTGTGAAATCCGTCACTATTAAGAACAAAATTGCATGAACTGTGCTATGATGAAGGTGGCAGGAAATACGACTTCTTTCTTCTTTCGCCCCTGCCGAAAGGATGCTTTCAGGCTATGACGGCTCAAACGACTCAGGTGCAGCCGGATACCATTCAGCGCTCGTGGCACTGGGCGCGGGTATGGATGCAGGTGGTCTTCCGGCCCTCCGTTCGCACGTTCGAGCGCATCTTCACCGACTCGAACGCGCAGTATTCCCGCGCTTACCTGTGGGTGTTCACGTCGGTCTTTCTAACGCTGGGCGCCGGCGTCACGCTCGTGTTTATGCAGGGGAATGGCGCGCTGGCGGGCCAGTTCGGTTCGCTGGGCGCGGCTTACTTCTTCGGCGTGCTGCCGGCCGCGTTGCTCATCGCCATCTTCGGCGGCGGCGCGTGGGTGCTGCTCACCGAGCTGTGGGTGGCGGCGCTCGATATGCTCATCGGGCGCGCGCCCGATGACAGCCATGCCTACCAACGGCTGCTCTATGCCTTCGGGGCTTTCCTCGCCCCGCTGGTCGCCATCTCGGCGCTGGTGGCCCTCTTCGCCAGCTTCCGCCTTCCTGCCCTCTATCTGCTGCAAGCTGCCGTCTGCCTCTACGCCCTGGCGCTGGCGATGCTGGCAGCCCGCGCCGTCTATCGGGCATCGTGGACGCGCACCATCCTCTGCACGCTGATCGGGGCGCTCCCGGTCGCGCTCGCGCTGATGGTCGCGACGATGGTGATCGGGCGCTGGGCAGCAACGCTCTAACGCCTCCGCAACCTCACTCCCAAACCCCCTCTCCCTACGCGGCGTGGGGGTTTTTTCTCCCCACTCCGTGTTCGGCTATGCATGACCCGCCTTTCGAGGGGCGATTGCAGAGTCGTCACCCGTTGGGCGCGCATTGCTGGGTGCGCTCACGAGCGCACCATTCCAGGTTCCTTGCCCGGCCGCGCTCCGCTTTTCTCCCCCTCTCCAGAATGGAGAGGGGGTCGGGGGGTGAGGTTTCTCCGGAGAGGGGGCCGGGGCTGACAGGGGTAGGTACTTAATGCATTGTGCTTGGGATATTGCAGTCACCACCCCTCATCCCTTGATCCCTTCTCCCACGCAAGCGGGGAGAAGGGAAAGCACAGCGCGCGGCGGTTGCCCCTCTCCTCGCCTGCGTGGGAGAGGGGCGGGACGAAGTCCGGGGTGAGGGGTTGGAGCGGCGCATCATTAAAAACCTACCCCTGCCAGGGGGGC
>JAEURB010000440.1 GCA_016788435.1 Anaerolineae bacterium
CTTCACCTGACGGTCCATCTGCTCGATGGCGGAAATCAGGCCTTCCTGCGGCATGGTGGGCGAGTGGGCGCGGGTGCTGACGTCCAGATGGCGCTGCCAGTCCTCTTCGAGAATCTGGAGCTCGACCGCCATCGTGTGGCCGGAACAGTTGACCACCACGACATCGTTAGGCTTGATCACGCCGTCCTGTACCAGCTTGAACAGGCCGGCAAAGGCGACACCGGCGGCCGGCTCGACCGAAATGCCGTCGTTGCGGGCGACGATGCGGGTGGCGTTGAAGGCCTCTTCGTCGCTGACGCTGACAAATGCGCCACCGTGCTCTTTGGCGTAGTCAAACAGCAGTTCGTAGGCGCGGCCGGGGTTGCCGGTAGCCAACGTGGCGATAACGGTTTGCGGGTCTTCAACCGGCGTGGCGATGCGCTGGCCGCGCTCGTAGGCTTCGACCATCGGCGCGCAGCCGGCTGACTGGACGAGAGCCAGCTTCGGCATCTGGTCAATCAGGCCGAAATCGAGCATTTCCTTGAAGCCCTTGCCCGCGCCAATCGGCCCCATTCCGCCGCTGACGCCCTGGATGAACCAGTCCGGGCTGCGCCAGCGCCGGCCATGATTGAAGATATGGCCGAGTTGTTCGGCAATTTCGTAGGCCATCGTCTTCATGGCTTCGATAGCGGCGACCGACTTGATGCCCCGGTCGAGGAACAGTCCCTGCCGCTTGGCGAACTTGGCGGCCAGTTCCTTGGTTTGGTCATACGTGCCGGTGACCTTGATGACTTCGACGCCGTAGAGAGCGGCTTCGCGCATTTTCTCGGCGGGAGTGAGGCTGGGGAAGAAGGCCCACACCTTGATCCCGGCCCGCGCGCCGTACGCGCCGTAGGAAATGGCGACGTTGCCGGTGCTGGCGACCACGATTTCGTCCACGCCCAGTTCCTTGAGCGCGCTCATGGCGACGGTCGCCTGGCGGTCTTTGAAGCTGGCCGTCGGGCCTTGCCGCTCGTCTTTGATGTAGAGGTGTTTGAGGCCGAGGCTGGCGGCCAGCGCGCGGCTTTGAATGAGCGGGGTGTCGCCTTCGCCCAGCGAGACGATATGTTCGGTGTTGAGGATCGGCAGCACCTCATGGAAGCGCCACAACGAATGCGGGCGGTTTTCCATATCGCGCAGCCATTGCACCACGTCAATCGTGGACAGGTCGTAGCGCGCTTCGAGGATCAACTCGCCGCACGAGGGGCAGCCAGCGACCGTCTTACTCAGCGGGATACGGGTACGGCAGTTGATGCACTCAAGTTCGACGTGTTTCACAGGAAGTACTCGCAAGCCTAACGACGCCCGGCCGTCAGCCGGCACGGGCACGAATCATTGTCCCTCCCTAAAGGATAGTTCAGAGGGGATAAAGAGAGTATGGAGAAAGTAAACTTCACGAAAGTTTCATGGTGCACCCCCTGCCCCGGGCTCTGGCAGGGATAGGTTCTTAAGTCCGAACTGCAGCCGCTCCCTCAACGCGCTCTCCGCACGGTGAGAGCAAGCATTTACGGCGTGGTCTTTCTCCCCTCTCCAGAATGGCTATGCATTACCCACAAGTCCGCGCCGGCCGGCAACCCCTCAACCCCTCGTTCCCCTTCTCCCACGCAAGCGGGGAGA
>JAEURB010000442.1 GCA_016788435.1 Anaerolineae bacterium
TTGAGCCGCAAGCCGCCAGTATCGGCGCGGCCGCTGGCTCTGACCACTACGCCGTGCGTGCCGAGTGGGGGCTGAAGCCGTAACGAACAGAAAGGCAACGGCCGCCGATTCCAACGAGAATCGGCGGCCGTTGCCTGGGTATGCCTAGTTGTGGACGCGCGTTTCGAACAGCACGACGTTACCGTTCTCAACCGTGTAGGTCTCCGAAGCGGTCGCCGGGCAGCCGTTGAAGATGAACAGGTAACCCTTGCCGTCAAGCATCGGCGCGCTTACCTGCAGGCGGCCATCGGCCAGCGTGCTCAGCGACACCGCGCCCGCGCTCGCACCGGCGGCCTGATCGGCTGCCGCGACACTCAAGAGAGGCGTACCATGGCCCGCCGAGTCGATGTTCCACACGTCCACCGTGCCCGCAGCGCGGCAGTAAACCGCCACCGGCGCGAAGGCGTGCGGGTTGATGCGGTCGTCGCTGGGAACAAACCCGGCCACGCCGTCCTGAATCCGCAGCGTGTAGGGGCCGGTCGAGCTGCCGAAGCCGTCCACGTGCCAGGAGTAGGTGCCGGATACCGAGAAGGTGTAGACGATGCGCGAACTCCTGAAGGCATTGCACTTCTTGATACCGCCATCGTCGTTATAGGCGATCAGGGTGCCGTCGTTGTTGTAGAGCGACAGCACCGGGTCGAGCGTGGCCGGGTCGTCGCAGGTCAGATCGGCAATCACCGACGTCCCGGCCTGATGATACGTGGAATAGATGTCCGTTTGCGCGCCACTGGAGATGACGCCGGAGAAAGAGGTGAACGCGGCAAAGACCGCGCCGGCTGTGAGTACGACGACGATGCTGGTGAGCAGGAATGCGAATTTCCGAAGCGAAAACATGGACTTGTCTCCTTCTAGCGGCCAGCTATTTCTTTTGTATGTGCTGGTCATACGAAACATTCTAGGACTGATTCTGTTTTTGCGTGGGGCATTCGGCTGTAATAATGTCGTAAAAATGCCGTCCGCTGTTTCACCGTAGCGAGATCACGCCATGCTGCCGGGCATTCGCCCTGGCGCGCTGCACCTGTTTGCCGATGCGCTATCCTTCAGCCGCAACCTCTGCCAGCCGCAATCAGGCACGAGTACCCGCAAGGCAAAAAAGGAGACGTTCATGCCGTCCATTGACTTCTACCTGAACCGCAAGCGCGCCGCGATGGCCGCCCGCCGCGCCGACTGGGCGGATGAGCAACGCGCCGCTTCGAATGTGCGGATCAGCGCGAGTTCGGCGCTGGCCGGCAACACCGGCGTGCGCGGCACGCGCATGGGCGAGCATTTCGTCGCCAGCGATTCCGGGCCGGGGCTGGCCGGGCACGGGTTAGGCCCGACTGCGCCCGAATTGCTGCTCGGCGCGATGGCGAGCTGCCTGGTGCATACCTACGTCATTCAGGCCATCTTGCTCGATGTGCCGCTGGATGGCGTGACTGTCGAGGTCAGCGGCCAACTCGACTTCGGCGCGGTGGTCGGCCTGCCCTTTCAGCCGCCGCTGCAAATGACCAATTTGCAGTATCATCCGCAGGTGCAATCGAGCGCCGCGCCCGATCTGCTTGAGGCGCTGCACCTCGCCGTCGAGGAGAATTGCGCCGTGCTGAACACCGTGCGCCTTCCCTCCAACGTGACGCGGATACCCGAATAGCCTCTATACTGCGTCTGTGTTTCTGCGAATAACCCTGGTTTTGGACAGGGCCTCAAGCTCAAACTTGACCGGGTGAAAGCTCAGGGTGAGCGTGAAGGGTGGGTTTCTGAGGTTGAGAGGAGTCCGTCAATGAGAACTGTCATTTATGCGATCAATGTGTCGATAGATGGCTTTATCGAAGATAAGAATGGAGAGATCGGTTGGTCTGAGCCAAGTGAAGAACTCCATCGCTACTTCGGCGATCTTGAACTCGAAATTGATGTGCATTTATATGGGCGGCGGATGTACGAAACCATGGCAGGCTACTGGCCGACTGCCGATACCAATCTATCTGCCCCTGAACATGAGATCGAATATGCCCGCCGCTGGAAACGGGTTGCCAATGTGGTCTTTTCCCACACTTTAGAGCAGGTTCGCGAACCCGATCGATTGGTCCGGGAAAATGTGGCTGAGGAGATTCGGCGACTAAAAGCCCAGCCCGGCAAGGCCATGGTGGTCGGGGGGGCAGGGCTGGCGGCCAGCCTCATGAAATTAGACCTGATTGATGAAGTTCGACTGGCCGTTCATCCGGTCATCCTGGGTGGCGGTAAGCCCATGTTTCCGAGTTTGGACGATATGCTCCGTTTTCGGCTGATTGAAACACGCCAGTTCAAGGGCGGGGTGGTCCTGCTCAGATATCAGCGTCCGGAGTCGCAAGCAGGACTCAGAACCTAAGAACCGCGGAAAGGAATTGGGCTGCAGGCAGTCGTACAAGAAGATGACAGCACACTGTACAGCGGTTAAAGTGTGCCTGGAACGCGCCTGTTTTCTGCTTGCAACATAGACCTTTTCACCGTGTGTGCCAGAGAGGGAATCGAGGCGAATGCTGCTCAAGAGTTTCTACGACGAACAACTCGCGCAGGCCTCGTACATGGTGGGTTGCCAGGCCACCGGCGAAGCGCTGGTGATTGACCCATCGCGCCACATCGAGCCGTATTTGCGGGCGGCCGCCGCTGAAGGGCTGCGGATCGCGCACGTCACCGAAACACACATCCACGCCGATTACGTCAGCGGTAGCCGCGAACTGGTGCGCGCCACTGGCGCGCGCCTGTATCTGAGCGCCGAGGGCGGCCTGGACTGGCAGTATGCCTTTTCGACGCCTGATACCACGCTGCTGCACGATGGCGATGTGTGGCAGGTGGGCAACGTTCGTATTCAGGCGCTGCACACGCCCGGCCATACGCCCGAACATCTTGTCTTCATGTTCACCGACACGTTGGCGGCCGACCAGCCGATGGGCATCTTCACCGGCGACCTGCTGTTCGTGGGCGACGTGGGCCGGCCCGATTTGCTGGAAGAGGCGGCGGGCATTACCGGCACGAAAGAACCAGGCGCACGCCAGCAGTTCCAAAACGTCCAGCGGCTGAAGGCCATGCCCGATTACCTGATGGTGCTGCCGGGACATGGCGCGGGCAGCGCCTGCGGCAAGGCGCTCGGTGCGGTTCCCTCCAGCACGCTCGGCTACGAAAAGCTGTTCAATCCGGCCTTTCAAATCGCGGACGAGGATGAGTTCGTGCGCTGGCTGCTGGACGGCCAGCCCGAACCACCCACCTATTTCGCCGAGATGAAGCGCGTGAACAAGGCTGGGCCCGTGCTGCTGGCCGAATTGCCTGAACCCGAAATGCTGGAAGGCTTCATCCTCGAAGAACTGACTGCCGAAGGCGTGACCGTCCTTGACGCGCGACTGCCAATCGGCGCGCCCGGCTTCATCCCCGGCACGCTGATTGTGCCGCCCACCAACCAGTTCAACACCTATGCGGGCTGGATCGTGGACTATCGCCAGCCCGTCTATTTGATCGCGGACGGAGGCGCAGCGCCCAAACTGGTGCGCGAACTGCGCGCCGCCGGCATTGACGACGTGCGCGGCTTCTTCAACAGCGACGCCGTTGAGAACTATGTGCTGGCGCTGCCGTGCGCCGAAGCGCCCGATGTGAGTGAGGCGGTGCGCAAGGGCGCGGTAATCGTCCTTGATGTGCGCAACCACAGCGAATTCGAAGCTGGGCATATCCCGAACTCGGTCAATATCCTGTACGGGCTGCTGCCGCGTTATCTGGAAGCCATCCCGCGCGACCAGCCGGTGCTGGTGGTGTGCGCAGGCGGCACGCGCTCACTGATCGCCACGAGCCTGCTGCTGAAGGCCGGGTTCACGCAGGTGACAAACCTGAACGGCGGCTTCGACGCCTGGCGTGCGGCGGGCCTGCCGGTGGCGGTGAACTGAAGTTGAAAGTTGAAAGAGCCAAGTGAGGTCCGGATGATCCGGGCCTCTGGCGTTTTTCTCCGCTACTCGTCATGTTCAGCGAGCGCGGCCAGATAACCGGCGAGGTCGTCGGCCGTCATTTCGCCGTAATGCGGATAGCGCACGTTGCCGGCCCCATCTATCACGAACGTCACTGGAATCTGGATCACGCCATAGGTTTTGGCGGCGGACGCGCTCGGGTCAATCAACACGTTCAATCCCTCAATGCCCTGCGCTTCGAGGAAGGCGCGCACAGTGGCCTCGTCCTCGCCGGTGTTGATGGCCAGCACCACCGCGCCATCATCGCCCTGCCCGGCGGTGAACTGCTCGAAGGCCGGCAGTTCGCGCTTGCATGGCTCGCACCACGTCGCCCAGAAATTGAGAAAGACCGGCCGCCCGGCATAGTCGCTCAGGCTCACCGTCCCGCTGCCGTCAAGCGCGGGCAGTTCGAAGTCGAGCACTGGCGCGCCGACGACCTGTGGCAGCGTCGCCATCGGCGGCAGGGAAACGGCCAGCGGTGTCGGCGGGACGCTGGTTGGCGCGGCGGGCGCTTGATTCGAGCCGAGCGTGATGCCCAGCGCCACCACCAGCCCGATCAGCGGGAAAATCAGGAACAGCAGCAGCACCGGCGACACCCGGTTTGGCGGCGGCATGCGCGCAGTCATAGCCACCTCGCTCCGCCACAAATGGATAGTTGAAACTCAGCACTCAGCACTCAGCACTCAGCACTTTCTTACGGCACCCAGCGCGGCAGCATCCCGTCTTCCGCGATCAGGGTCATCTCGCCCGTGTTGACGTTGATCGTCCAGATTTCCGGGCGGCCGTCCATATTCGGCTGCATGTTTTCGTCCAGTTCAGGGAACCGCTGAAGCACCAGCTCGGTTCCGGTGGGATCCCACCAGAAGAACATATTGCTGTAGCGCGGGTCGGTGGTAACCTGCTGCACCTCTCCGGTCGCCGGGTTCATCTCCACAACCTGATAGCCGCGTAGTACGCTCTGGTCACGGCGGGCTACGGCCAACATCTGCCCGTCCGGCCGCCACAAGGCGCGCCCATCATCCACCTGCGCGCCGGGTTCAGTGAGCGAGACATCCGTGCTGTTGACGAGGTCGGCCAGGCGAAGGATGCTGTTCACCCCCGTAGCCTCGTTGACGACAATATCGGGATAGGCCAGCTTCGTTCCGTCGGGCGACAACGCGCCGGACGTGCCGCCGCCGCTGGGTACGTTGATCACCTGCCCCGTTTCCAGATTGTAGACGACAATCGCGCCAAGATTGGTGCTGTAGAAGGCAATCGTCTGGCCGTCATCGCTCCACTGCGGGCTATGCCCCACCATTTGCAGGTCGCTCATCAGCGGGCGGGTGGTGGCAGGCACGGCGGTCAGGTCCAGCAGCCAAACACGGGTAGGGCTGGAATTGACGCCCTGATCGGCCAGCGCCGTGTTGAAATCCACACGCTCATAGGCAATGGTCTGGCCGTCCGGCCGCCAGACGGGCCGCGTGCAGGTCGCATCGGCGCAGTTGGTGAGCTGCGTCAGGCCACCCGTTTCGAGGTCGAACAGCTTGATGTCGGTCGTGCCGGTTTCGCTGTTACGTTCGCTGAAGGCGATTTGCGCGCCGTTCGGGCTGACGCTGAAATCGAAAATGCCAGACGGGCTGAACGTCAACTGACGGCTGCTGTCCGGCTCACCGGGACGGGCGATCCAGATATTCTGCGGGCTGCCGGTGGCCGGGTAAAGATAAGCGACTTCCGGCTTGCGCACGCTGAAATCAAAAGCCGTCGCGCTCAATACCTGCCGGCCGCTTTGGCTCTCTGCGCCCGCCTCCAGCCTCACCTGCACCGCCTCGCCGGGGAGCAGAGGACCACTCGGATGGAAGATCAGTGTGCGGCCGCTCCACGAGAAGTCGCCTTCGATGGCCGGTTCCGTACCGAAGCGCGATTCGACCGACTCGCGGTTCATCGTCTCGCTGAACTGGATGGTCACGCTGCTGGTGCTGCGCGCTTCGCCCTGCGGCGCGGCGCGCTCGACCGTCACGCCGACGCGGTCGCCGAGCAGCAGCGTCAACCCGATGCCCGCCAGAATGGCCACGACAGCCAGCGCCATCACGCGGTCAAAACGGCTCATCTGGCCTCCCGCTGATAGATGATCGCGGCGCTACCGTCGCCCTCGCTGCCAAAGCGCGCCATTTCGCGCCAGCCGCCTCGCGCCAGCGATGCGGGCGTCATGCCGCGCTCCGGGCTGTACTTGCTGTCCCATACCAGCAGGCTGCCAACGGGCAAAGCTCCTTCATCGAACCACCACGGCTCTGCTGACTCGGGCCATGCCGGGTGGAAAGCCAGCCAGAAAGCGACGTGCGCGGCGGCGACGGGCGGATCGAGACTGAGGGTATCGAGGTAGCCCTGCACCCACATGGCCGCCTGCTGCTGAGCTTCGTGCAGCGGGTCGAGCGGTGTGGGCGCGGCGCTCAGGCCCGCGCCGAAGATGAACACCAGCGCCACCGATGCCAAACCCAGCGCCCCCCAACGCGCGGCCTGCGCGGGCAGCCGCTGGTTGAATACGTTTCGAATGCCCGCGAACGCCCATTCACCGCCGCGCGCCGCCAGCACAGCCGCCGCAGGGGCCAGCGGGAGCAGGAAGACGCCGTAGCCGCCCGAGGCGAACAACCCGAAGTGGAAGAGCAGCGTGTGGACGAGGAAATACAGGCCGTAGGGCGCGAGGTAGAAGAGCGACCAGCCCCACGGCACGCGCCGCGTTTCGTCGCGCTGGCGGGCGGCGGGCAGCAGGCCGGTGAGCGCCAGCACCAGCACCGGAATCCCCACCCCCGCCGTCAACAGCGGCACGAAGTGCAGCCACGAACCGGAGCCGTATTCGGTGGTCGGCACAGAATCGAGCAGGTTGCCGCTGGCCAGCCGCCCGAACAAGAGATAGTACAGGGCGTTGTAGAGGCCGAGCGGCAAAATCGCCAGCAGCGCGCTCCACCACTGGCGGCGAACCAGCGCGAACAGCACCCATGCTCCCGCCAGCGCGATGCCCTCATGGCGAATCAGCGGGAGCAGGCCAAAGCACAGGCCAGCCAAACCCCAGCGCCCGGTCATCCACGCCAGAACGCCCGCCGCCAGCGCCAGCGAAAACGGAATTTGGGTGACCGACTGGAAACCTGTCTTTGCGATCCAGGGCTGGAAGAAGAAGCACAGGACAACCAGCCAACCGGCTTTGACCGAGAAACGCCCGGCCATGATCACTGCGATACCTGCTGTGACCGCACACAGGACAATGGCGAACAGCCGCCGCCCTTCCAGCCCACCGAGCAGCGCCGGCAGCATGTAGGCGATGGTATTGCCGGGGCGTCCCCACACGTCGAGCAGCGCTTCGGGGTAGCGCCAGGCGTTAATCGAGATCAGCGCGTGCGTGATCTCGTCGTCCAGCAGCACTCCCGGCGAACGGGCCAGCATGACGAGCAGCCAGCCGATGCCAAGGGCGAAGGCGGCGCCCAGCAGCGCCCTGTCGCGGCGGGTGGTCATGGATACAAGTACGGGTGTTCGGGTTGATCCACCAGATCAACCGATTCGGCATGCAGCACGGGCCGCGTTTCGCCGTCGTGATTTTGCACGGCAATCGTGCCTTTCACCTGCACCCACGCGCCCTGAGCCAGTTCCGGTGTGCCTTCCCAAATGACCGGGAGGCCAATCGCCGAGGCATCCGCCACGCAGCAGGAGATGGTGAAGCGCGCGGCGAGAAATTCGTCTTCAGGAGTGCCTGGCTCACGGTACACGAAACCGGTCACATCCGCTGGCTGCCCTTCGAGCGTGCTGAAATCGGAGGTGGCACTGAACACGCGCAGCCAGTCCAGCGCATTGCGATATTCCGGCGCAATCGCGAAGGTGGTGGCGCTGCCCGCGCTGACGGTGGTCGTGGTGCTGATCGAGCCGTCCACCGCCTCTGCGCCAAGCGGCTGCGAGGGAATGAGGACGCCCAGCGCCAGCGGCACGCCCAGCGCCAGCAGCGAGGCCCACGAGATGCGGTGATCGTGGCCATGCGTATCGTTCGCCGCGCCGGGCCGCAGCAGCGTGTACAGGCTGAAGCCGCCAAGCAGGAAGAAGATGCCCGCCGCCACCCATGCCAGCCACGCGAAACGCAGGTTGATGTAGTTGTTCA
>JAEURB010000451.1 GCA_016788435.1 Anaerolineae bacterium
GTGGCGCTCGCCCAACTGAAAGACCCGGCCGCCCTGCCTGGCTTGTTCGATGCGCTGAGCGATGCTGAATTGCCCGTGCGTCGCGCGGCGGCTGCCGCGATTGCCAACCTTGGCGAGGCCGCGCTGGCCGGATTGCGCGGCCGCCTGCCGGAGTCCACAACAGACCAACGGACAGCTCTGGCCGAGATCCTCGGCGGCCTTGGTGTTGTTGAAGCCGTACAGCCCTTGCTGGGTCTGGCGCAAGATTCGGAAGCTACGGTGCGTGGGGCAGCGGTGACGGCGCTGGGCAAACTGGCCCGGCCCGAGGCCATCCCTGTACTTAGCGGGTGTTTGACTGATACGGTGCAGCCGCCGAACGTGGATGAGCCGATCTGCTATCTCGCGGCTTCAGCCCTGCGCGCCATCGGTACCCCCGAAGCGCTGGCGGTGGTGAACGAGTGGTGCGCCAGGCAAACACCGGCCGGAATTGAGACCGTGCAGGGGCAGGCCGAGCCGCTGGCTGAGTCGGATGCGCTGCTGGTGCAGTTGGTCTCGCCAGACTGGCAGCTGCGGCGTGATGCGATTTCAGCCTTGGCCCTGCGCGGCGACCGCGCCTATCTGCCCCTGATCGCCGGGGCGCTGAAGGATGACGATATCCAGGTGCGCTGGGCAGCGGCGCGCGCGCTTGGCGATTTTACCTACGATCCGGCAGCGGCCGATGCGCTGATTGCGGCGCTGGCCGACCCCGAACCGCTGGTTGCCGACGAAGCGGTGACTTCGCTGGCCCGCATTGGCGATGCCACGGTTCCCGCGCTGATCGCCGCCCTGCGCAGCAAGAATGCCAACGTTCGCGCTTCGGCGGTGGATGCGCTTGGCCGTATTGGTGACCGAAGCGCGCTTCCTGCGCTAAAGAAGGTGAGCAAAGACAAGACCCGCGCCCCGCGTGAGGATCAGACGGTGGGCGCGCTGGCGTTGGTCGTGATCGCCCGCTTAAGCGTCGAACCAACTCCGGCGGCAATCGAGCCGGTTGTCGCGGTCACCACCGAAGTCGAACCGGCTGCCGAACCACAGCCCATACCGCCTGTAGGCACACCGGGCAAGAAGCTGCCGTTCCTGTTCGGGGGCAGGGTTAAGGGTGGCGTTAATGGCGTGCCATCCGTGCCCGAGCCTGAGCCATCACCTTCTCCTGAACCGGTGCTGGAGGAAGCTCCTCCCGCCTCGCCACCCGAAAACGTTACGCCGGAGCCCGAACCAGCCCCCCCGGTCGTCGAAAGCCCCACAGGGCCGGGCGAGGGCGCGACGGGCGAGCCTGCGGTTCCGGTTCCGTTCCCGACGGTCTCCAGCGATACGACGTGGGATGACCTGCCGACCCTGCTGGCGGCGCTCAGCGACCCGGAATGGGAAGCGCGGGATAAGGCGGCCAAGGAACTCCGTGCTCAGGCCCGTGCCCTGCGCGGCATGGACGACCCGAACGCAGTGGGGCTGTTAGCCGAGGCGCTGCGTGACGAAGACTACACCGTGCGTTGGGCGGTGGTGGGCGCGCTGGCCTGGCTGCGCGACGATGCGACTGTTCCGATGCTGCTCGAAGCCATGCACGACAAGCATTTCACCGTGCGGCTGGCTGTCATTCGCGCCTTCGAGGAGATTCAGTCGGTGAGCGTGGCCCCGGCCCTGGCGGAGCGGCTGCGCGACGCGCACCCGCTGGTGCGGGAGAAGGCAGCCGAGGCCATTGGCAAGCTGCGCGCCAACGACGTTGAAGACTCGCTAATCGCGGCGTTGAGTGACCCTGAGCCGTTCGTGCGCCGCGCGGCGGCCGAAGCGCTGGGTGAGCTGCGCTTGCCGGTGCGAACGGAGCAGTTGATTGGGGCGCTCGATGATGAGGATGCTTTTGTTCGCATGGCTGCGGCGGAATCGCTGGGGAGACTGGGCGACGAAGCAGCCGTGCCGAAGCTGATCGAGCATCTGAACGACTTTGGCGGCGCAGACTGGGATCAGCAGCGTGTGTGTGACGTGGCGGCTGCGGCGTTGGAGGCCATCGGCACCCAGGAGGCCGCCGCCGCGGTCGTGCAATGGCGG
>JAEURB010000453.1 GCA_016788435.1 Anaerolineae bacterium
CTGGCGCTCGATATGGCGGCCAGCGTCAACCTGCTGCTGCCCGATAACGAGCCGATGAACCTGATCGGCGATACGGCCACTCACTTCCAGATAGGGGAACTTACTCTGCGCGTGACGGCAGGCGGCTACATTCACCCGAACGCCGCCATGCTGACGACGCTGGCCGAATCCGTGCGCGATTTTCTGCAGCTTCGGCCCACTGACCGCGTGCTGGATCTCTACGCGGCGGGCGGTATCTACAGCAGCGCCATCGCCCCGCACGCGGCCGCTATTACCCTCGTCGAAAGCTATCCGCCTTCGGCCAGCGATGCCCTGGTCAATTTGGCCGATTTCCCACACGTCGAGATCATCGAAGGGGCGGTTGAAAGTGTGCTGCCGCACCTGGAAGGCGCGTTCGATGCCGCCGTCGTCGAGCCGCCGAGCGCCGGAATGAGCAGCGACGCCATCGCCTGCATCGCCCAATCCGGCGTGCGCCGCCTCGCCTATGTGAGCGATGACCCCGCCACGCTGGCCCGCGATGCGCGCGCGCTGGCCCGCCACGGATTTACGCTGCGGCGGGTGCGCGCGATTGACCTGATGCCCCAAACCAGTTTCGTGGACAGCGTCGCCCTCTTCGAGCGGAATTAAGCGCACCGGTAATACGGCCCTGTTATTTGACCCCTCTTGACATCGCTTTCAAATCCAGACTATGATCTTAGCGGTCTCTGCGCGCGTCCTGGCCGCATCAGCATCCTGCTTCGGCAGTACCGCTCGTTCGCAAGAGAAGTCTCTTGTGCGCCTGCTGTGATTCATGCGTGGGGTGATGGACGATGGGGGATCGTTTACGCGGGACAGTCAAGTGGTTCAGCGCGGAAAAGGGCTACGGATTCATCACGCCGGAAGATGGCGCCGATGTTTTCGTCCACTTCTCGGCCATTCAGATGAATGGCTACCGCAAGCTGGAAGCGGGGGATCAGGTCGAGTTCGAGATTGTGGATGGCACGAAAGGGAAACAGGCAGACGCCGTCACTCCCATTACCTAGCCATCAAACGGCATAACATCGGATTTCTGGACGCCAGGCTCACCGCCTGGCGTTCAATTTTCGCAAAGCCGAATGGTAGCCGAGCTATGGTGTGGTTTGAACCAGCGGCCGCCCTACCCTGCAAAGGCCCGCGCCAGCGCCCCCCACTCGTTGAGCGTGAGCGTTTCGGCGCGGCGCTGCGGGTCAATCCCGGCCCGGGCGCACAGGGCCGACGCCTCGTCGGAGGTCAGCGCCAGCCCGCCGGCCAGCGCGTTGCGAAGCTGTTTGCGCTTCTGGCTGAACCCGGCGCGCGCGACAGCGAAGAAGGCGGCTTCACTGGGTACTTGCACGGGCGGCACATCATAGACATCGAAGCGCACCACCGCGCTGCCGACCTCCGGGCGCGGGTAGAAAACGGCTGGCGGGAACTTCGTCACGATGCGCGGCTTCGAGTAGAACTGCGCGCTCACGCCGATCAGCGACAGATCGCCGGGTTTGGCCACCAGCTTTTCGGCCACCTCAAGCTGCATGGTGATGACCATGCGGGTTGGGCGCGGCTGGCTTTCGAACAGGTGACGCAGGATCGCGCCGGTGATGTAATACGGCACGTTAGCGACCACCAGATACGGCCCGCCGTCCGTCAGATCACCCACATCCGCCTTCAGAATATCGTCGAAGACGAAGCGCACGTTGCCCACTGTGCCGAAACGCGCTTCGAGCAGCGGTTCCAGCCGGTTATCCAGCTCCACAGCGATGACGCGGGCCGCCTGCCGGGCCAGCACCTCGGTCAGCGCGCCGGTACCGGGGCCGATTTCGACGACGGTATCGTCGGGCCCGATTTCGGCGCTGGATGCGATGCGGGCCAGCGCGTTCGGGTCGTGCAGGAAGTTCTGGCCGAGGCCCTTCTTCGGCTCGATGTGCCAAGCATTCAGCAATTCACGGGGGTTCATGCGGCGCATTGTAGCACGGGTGAAGATGGGGCCATAATGCAGCCGAAACGTAACCGAAACTACTTTCGGCCTATAATGAGTTCACCTGCCGAATTCGGAGGGGCCGCAGGCAGCGGACAGGAGCCATTCGATGATTCATCGCAGCCTGCTCATCCTTCTGGTGCTGTTCGCTGCTCTCGGCCTGGCAGGTCAGGCGGCCGGCCAGCCGCCCACCCCCAACCGCATCAGTATTCGCACGGTGGATGGCCGCGCCGAATTCTTCGACACCACCACGGGCGAAACCTTCACACCGCGCGGCGCGAATTACCTCGATTTCACCGCTGCCCCGAATGGCGAGGCCGTCAACTGGATGCTGTCGCCCGGCCGCTTCGACCCGGAAGCCATCCGCGCCGCCTTTCAACTGCTGCATGGCTCGTACCAGTACAACACGGTGCGTGTCTTCTTCGACCACTGCGACTCTGGCGAGCCATGCATCACGCAGCCGGGCGTGGCGGGCCTCAATCCCGCCTATCTCGATAACCTCGCCCAACTGATCCAGATCGCCGCCGAGGAAGGTATCTACCTGATCCTGACCAGCAACGATCTGCCGGGTGACAGCATCTACAACGACCTTGCCCAGCGCGAGACCGGCCCGCAGATGTATGGCTATCGCAACGTCCATTTCCTGACCCTGAGCGGAGTGGAAGCGGCGCGCAGGTATTGGGAAGACCTGCTCACCGGCCTGATCGAGCGCGGCGCACCGCTGCCGGCTGTCCTCGGCTGGTCACTACTGAACGAGGAATGGATGTTCGAGGATCAACCGCCGCTGTCGTTGAACGAGGGACGGGTGACTGTTTCGACCGGGCGAACGTACGACATGGCCAGCCCCGGACAGAAGCGCGAGATGGTGGCCGATGCGCTGGTCGAGTACAGCCGGGTACTGCGCGACCAGATTCAGGCGCTCGACCCCGGTGCGCTGGTGACGATGGGTTTCTTCGCGCCCGCCTTCCCGAACGAAACCAGTATTGGCGACGGGTGGTATGTGGATACCGCATCGCTGCTGGAACGCGCCCCGCTCGATTTCTTCGATTTTCACGCCTACCCCGCATCGGACATTTCGCTGGGCGAGATAGCCGAAAACTTCGGTCTGGCGGATGGCTTTGAAGCGAAGCCCGTCATCATGGGCGAAGTGGGCGCATTCTATGACCGCTTCCCGTCGGCCGATGTGGCGACTTTGCGCCTGATGGACTGGATCGCGGATTCGTGCGCCTATGGTTTCGATGGCTGGCTGATTTGGGAATACTACGGGCAGGAGAACGCCCCGGACAGGATGTGGGGGCTGCTGGCCGAAAACGGGCTGCCGCTGTTCTCGCTGTCGCCGCTGGCGCAGCCCGACGCCTGCACGCGCGCGCCGGTGCTGGTCGCCAATGTCGCGCTCGATCAGGCGGTCACGGCTTCGGCTCAGGTAAACGAAGAGCCGGCCGGGCAGGCGGTGGACGGCACATCGCTGGGCTGGAGTTCCGGCAGCGACGCGCCGCAGGGCCTTCAGATTGATTTCGACCAGCCGCGCACGCTGAGCCAGGTGCGCCTGACGGTGGCGCAGTTCCCAAGCGGCCCGACCGCGCACCGTGTGTGGGCGCTGCGCGAAACGGGCGAGCGCGTCCTGCTGGGCGTTCTGGCCGGCGAAACACGCGATGGCCAGGTGATCGAACTCAACCTGCTGGCCCCGCTTACGGGCGTGACCGCGCTGCAGGTGGGAACAACTGTAAGCCCATCGTGGGTGGCATGGCGCGAGATCGAGGCTTTCGAGGGCGATGGCCCGCAGACGTGCATCGCCACCGTCAACGAAAACGCGGTCATTCGCCTCCAGCCATCCACGCGCAGCCAGAGCCTCGGCAGCATCGAGGCGGATAGCCGATTTCTGGTGACCGCACGGGCCGAACGCGAGAACTTCGACTGGCTGGCGCTGAACGGCAGCGGGTTTATCCGTGCCGACCTGGCGGCGTTGGAAGGAGCCTGTGACAACCTGCCCACCGAAGCGCCCGCTCGACGCGCGACGGTGCCGGTGACTTTATTCGTACGCGGGCATACCGCCACCAGTGGCCCGATCTTCCTGGCCGGCAACTTCGGCGCGAATTACCCGGAATGGGACCCCGCCGGGCTGGAGATGATAAGTCCGCTAGGAACACAGGTCTGGGCCATCCGACTGGAACTGCCTCCCGGCACGACCGTTGAATACAAGTACACGCTCGGCAGTTGGGAGACGGTGGAGATGAACGCCGCCTGCGAGGATGTGCCCAACCGTTCACTGGTGGTGGGCGACCGGCCGATGACCGTGCGCGATGTGGTGCTGGCGTGGCGCGGGACGGGCGATTGCGCCGAATAGGCGGCCCGGTCGCGAAAGAAACCTTACCCCCAGCCCCTCTCCGAACACAGGAGAAGGGGAGAATGCGTCACACTTAGCGAGCCTGTGAAAAAGATTGGACGGCCGGACGGAAAACAAAGAGTCGGACTCGGACTGAGAGAGAAACTGCCGGAATGCCGGACAGCTGATGTTGAGCGCGGCAGGCCAGTACAGATCCAGCATAGATCGGACAGGCGGTTGGCAGGTGAACGCCGGGTGGACTGGAGTAACGCAATTGGGCAGCAGCACGCGCGAGTTGCGCCCTAGGTTCCGGCCCCGCGATTACGGCCGAACACGCCGCGCTCGCCGCCGAGCAGCGTCATCGCCCGCCGCCAGCTATCGCTCTCGATATCCATCGTCTCGCCGCGCGCGTTGACAGCGTCGCTTTTGCGCATGAACTCATCCAGTTCGGCTTTCAAGCGCCGCCAGATGTTGCGCTGGATACCGGCCAAACGCTGCGCTGCTGCGGAATCGGTGGTCTGTTCGAGCGCCGTGACGAAATGGGGCAGGCATACCCCGTCCGACAAGCGAAAGGCCTCATCCAGCCGAGCGTCGTTCAGGTGGCGGGCGAGAGTCGCCGCGTAGTGCGTCTCACCGCGCGCCTGCGCCTCGCAGACGATGCACGGCCGTTCGGGAGCGAGCTTGCGCGCCAGCGGCGAGTCGCCAGCCCCGGTGAGCAGGCGGCCAAGCGACTGCCCTCCCCTGGCCGGCGTCTTATCGAGAATCGTGAGTACCTCATCCAGCACCTGGTCGGCCAGCACGCAGACGCCCAGCGCATTGCGAATCTCGCTGAAACGCGCGCTGTGCTCGGCACACAGGCCACGGCTGGCCCGGAAATGCTCCTGCGTCGGCGGGTCCACCACCTGCTCATAAAGGATGGTGTCCATCAGTTTGTCAGCGTCGCGCCGCGCCAGCGCGCAAATGGCACAGCCCGGCTCGGCCAACTGGTCGAGCAAGTCGTAGAAGCCGAAAGGGAGGAGGGTCATCTGGAGTTACGAGTTGAAAGTTGAAAGTTGAAAGTGAAGTGCTTCGCTCGCGCTCGATGGGCATGCAGTACCGGCGCTTCCTGCGACAGTCCACGAGCGAACGCCGAACCGGCGCGTTGTCTTCGCGTGTTTCGGCGCTCAGGTTGCCGTGAAGCACAGCCTGCGTACATTGTCCCCGCCTTCATCTCATAACTCGTAACCCGTAACTCGTAACTTTACTTTCAACTTTCAACTCGCAACTTTCAACTCAAAATACCGGCACATACGTAACCGGCAGATTGAACAGCGTGATCAGCGCCTGCAGGTGCAGGGCGGCTACCTCGCGGACGATGGCGGTGAAGAGGCTGAAACGCGGCGGGTCGCTTTCGGCCGGGGAGGTGACCGCCTGAACGCCGGCCTGCTGGAATATCCACCCGGCACGCAGCAGATGATAGCCGTCGCTGACCACGACCGCTGTTTGCCAGCCATTGGCGTCCATAATTTCGCGGGTATAGAGCGCATTCTCGATGGTGCTGCGGCTGCGTTCTTCCAGCACGATGGCGCTGGCCGGAACGCCCTGATCACGCAGGATTTCGGCGCAGGCGGCCGCCTCGCTGCGGATGTGGCCGGCCGTGAAGCCGCCCGTGCAGATGATGGCGGGGGCGTAGCCTTCTGCATACAGCCCGGCGGCCTTGCCTGCGCGGCGGTAGAGCGATGGGCCAGGCGAGCCATCGCGGCGCAGCCCTGAGCCGAGGACAACGATCACATCGCCTGGCTCGGCATGGTCAATCTTGCCCTGGGTGTAAACCGCCACGCCCAACCCGGCCGCTGCCAGCAGCCAGAGCAATGCGAACAGGCCCGCCAGATAGAAGCCGCGCTTCAGCCAGCGTAGTTTCATGCAGTGAGGTTTCCAGTTACGGACGGAGGGTGTGGTGCGCTGATGGAACCGGCGCGGGGCGCTTCAGTGCTAATGGATGCGCCCGCCCGACGGGAATGCGTCATCAAGCGCGTCGTTCGACATGACATTGGCATGTCCCACGATCCAGCCCTCGACCTGTGTGAGGCGCACGCGCATGATCGGCAGCTCGCTGCCAGCGAAATTGATCGCCGTTCCGGGCTGAATGAGGATCGGGTCTTTCAGGTGCAGGTAGCGCAGCGGCGGCGGCTGATTGAGGAGATCGGTTTCGATCTCGGTTGTTTCGCCGTTCGCGCTGGTGACCGCCGGCAGGAGGTCTTCCACCAGCCGATCCGGTTCGAACACGCCGGTGATGGCCTCAAGGTCCTCACGGGTGGGCTTGTCGAGCATTTCACGCGAGAGGCGCTTGACCAACCCGTTGACGGCTTTGAGGTAAGCGCGTTCGCCAATCAGCGAGCCGCTGACAATCGCGCCGCCCACCATCAGCGTGATGCCCAGTTCAGCATCGAGCGCGTTGGCGAACAGCGAAACCAGCTCGGTGAGCAAGAAGTCCGGCTCCTGCCAGAAGGCAGCCGGGTCAAATTCGGGTAAGTCGTTCACAGCCAGATGGGTCGCAACCTGCACAATGGACAAGCCGCGTTAGTGTAGCAGAGGGTGGCCGCAGGGCAAGGCGGGATGGAACACAATGGGAGAGCCGCACGGCAAGCGGAGAGAGGGGGCAATCTCAGCCCCGGCCCTCACTCGAAAGAAACCTCACCCCCCGGCCCCCTCTCCGAACACAGGAGAGGGGGAGCAAGCGGACGGCATGGGGTGAGGGGTCGAGATGCTACGCCTTTTCCTTGTCCCACGTGGGCGCGGGGCGGCAGCACAGCACCAGTTGCTTGGCGGCGCGCACTTCGTCCACGCGGCTGACGGGCGTATGGTGCGGCGCGCTCGTCAGCAGTTCGGGGTTCTCCCGCGCTTCGCTGGCGATTTGGCGCATGACCTCGATGAAGGTGTCGAGCGTCGCCTTGTCTTCCGTCTCGGTCGGCTCGATGAGCAGCGCCTCGGGCACGATCAGCGGGAAGTAGTTGGTGGGCGGGTGAATGCCGAAGTCCATCAGGCGCTTCGAGATGTCGAGCGCGTGAACGGACTCAACGCCCTCGAAATGCCCTTCCAGCACGAACTCGTGGCCGCAGATACGGTCGTAGGGCACCGTGTACACGTCATGCAGTTTCGCCCGAAGGTAGTTGGCGTTGAGCACGGCATGGCGCGATACGTTGCGGATACCTTCGGCCCCGTAGGCGCGAATATAGGCATAGGCGCGCAGGTGCATCCCGAAGTTGCCATGGAAGGCCTTCAGGCGGCCGATGGAATGCTCAGGCATGACCAGCCCGTACAGGGGCGCGTCGTCCTCATCGCTGGCCTGGGCGAGAATGCCGGCAATCGGGCCGGGCAGATACGGGGCCAGCGCCTTCGTGCAGCCCACCGCACCGCTGCCGGGACCGCCGCCGCCGTGCGGGGTCGAGAACGTTTTGTGCAGGTTGTAGTGCATCACGTCGAAGCCGAGGTCGCCCGGCTTGACGATGCCGAGCAGCGAGTTCATATTCGCGCCGTCCATGTACATCAGGCCACCGCACTCGTGCACCAGCCTGACGACTTCGAGGATATGGCCCTCGAACAGGCCGAGCGTGTTGGGAACGGTGATCATCATGCCGGCCACGGTGTCATCGCAGGCGGCCTTGAGCGCGGCCAGGTCTACGTTGCCGTCGTCGTCGGAGGGCAGTTCGACGGCCTCCAGCCCGGCCATGGTGACGGTGGCGGGGTTCGTGCCGTGCGCGCTGTTCGGCACAATGATCTTCGTGCGCTTGTGGTCGCCCCGGCTGTGGTGATAAGCGCGAATCATCAGGATGCCGGCGAACTCGCCCTGCGCCCCGGCCGCCGGTTCAACACTGACCGCCGGGAAGCCCGCGATCTCGCCGAGCCACTCCTGAAGCTGGTAGATGAGCGCCAGCGCGCCCTGCGTGCTCTCGGTATCGGCCAGTGGATGCAGGTGGGCGAAACCGGGCAGGCGGGCGGCGTCCTCGTTGACCTTCGGGTTGTACTTCATCGTGCACGAGCCAAGCGGGTACAGGTTGCCATCAATCGAGAAGTTGAGATGGCTTAACCCGGTGAAATGGCGCACGGCCTGCAATTCGCCTACTTCCGGCAGGTCGAGGTCCGTGCGCGCGAAGCCTTCGGGCAGTTCGGCGGCCGGCACATCGAGTTTGGGCAATTTGACCCCTTCGCGGCCGGGCGAGCTCAGGTCGTAAATCAGCGGCTGCAAGGGGGTAAAGGTTTGTTCTTTCACGCTGTCACCTCCTGAAGCGCCGCGGCCAGCCCGTCAATCTCGTCACGGTTATTCGTTTCGGTTACGCACAGCAGCATGTGATCCGTCAGGTGCGGATAATCCGCGCCGAGGTCCACGCCGCCGATGATGCCGCGCTCGATCAGCGCCGCGTTGATTTCATTCACCGGGCGCGGGCACTTGACGGCGAATTCGTGGAAGAACGGCCGGTCGCGGTTGACCTCGAAGCCGGGCAGCGCCGCGATTTGATCGGCGGCATAGTGGGCGCGGTGATAGCACAAAGACGCGGCCTGCTTCAGCCCGTGCTTGCCCATCAGCGACAGATAAACGGTGGCGGCCAGCGCCATCAGGCCCTGATTGGTGCAGATGTTGCTGCTGGCCTTCTCGCGGCGGATGTCCTGTTCACGCGGGCGCAGCGTCATAACGAAGGCGCGGCGGCCTTGCTTGTCGAGCGTTTCACCGACGATGCGGCCGGCGATGCGGCGGACGTACTCGTTGCGAACAGCGAAGTAGCCAAGATACGGGCCGCCGAAGCCGAGCGGAATACCCAGCGGCTGGCCGTCGCCCACTGCGATATCCGCGCCCAATTCGCCGGGGGACTTGAGGAGCGCCAGCGCCAGCGGGTTGGCGACGATGACGAGCAACGCGCCCACCGCGTGCGCTTTCGCGGCCAGCGCCGGGATGTCTTCAATCTGGCCGAGATAGTTGGGGTATGCGACGGCCACCATCGCCGTCTGATCATCCACCAGTTCAGCCAGTTCGGCGGCGCTGCGCGGGGCGTCGTCGCCCACGATTTGCAGGCCGCCCCACTGGTGATAGGTGCGAACGACAGCGCGGTAGTGCGGGTGGATATTCGGGCTGAGGACGATTTTGCTGCGTTTGCGCCGCGCCACGTCCAGCGCCACCGTCACCGACTCGGCCAGGCTGGTCGCGCCGTCGTAATGGCTGGCGTTGGCGGCGTCCATGCCGGTGAGAGCAGCCATCATGCTCTGGTACTCGTAGATGGCCTGCAGCGTGCCCTGGCTGACCTCAGGCTGATACGGCGTGTAGGCGGTGAAGAACTCGCCGCGACGCAGCATATGATCGACCGCCGAGGGGATGAAGTGGTGATAGGCGCCCGCGCCACGGAAGATGGCGAAGTCACCCGCATGCTCGTTGGCTTCGGCCAGCGCCTGCATTTCGGCCATGACTTCCATCTCGCTCATGGCCGGCGGCAGGTCGAGATAAGGGAAGCGATGCGTGGAGGGTACGGCCTCGAACAGGTCTTCGATCGTGGTCACGCCGATGGCATCCAGCATCTGCTGGCGTTCAGCGTCGGTATGGGGCAGGTAGCTCATAGGTAGTCCTTCAGAAGTTGAAAGTTGAAGGTTGAAAGTTGAAAGTGCGGGTCTTTTCTCGTTCGAAGGCTCCTCGAATGGTCAATCGAACAATTACGTCTGGTTGAGAGTTGAATGGACGATGCGGCCCTGGAAGTTGAAGGTTGAATGCAAAACCGTCACTTGTATTCGTACCGGGCCTGTTCAGCCCCGGAATGACTGCCAACCTCCAGAACTTTCGACCCTCTACTTTCAACTTTGAACTTTCAACCTTCAACTGTCTTTTTCATCCACGCCTTGCCGGCCCGCAGGTTCCACCACGAGACGAACAGGGCGAGGGCAAACAGGGTGAGCGTCAGAACCAGAGTCGCGGTTTGGCCGGCCTGGGCAATCGCCAGCAGGCGTGCCTGACGTTCGGCATCGAGCGCAGCCAGGTCGGCATTCGAGCGCATGCTGGCGAACGTGATGCCGCTGCTGAGGAAGGCGAGCACCGGCATCATGCCCGCCGCCAGCCCGAAGCCCCAGAACACCCAGCGCACCCACGGTTCATCAGCGCGCGAGCGAAACAGGAACCATGCGCCGACCGAATTAATCATCCACAGGCCCACGAAGACCGGCAGGCCGCTGGTGAGCGCGAACATCGCGCCTAACCCCGCCCCGTCACCGCTGGAGTAGCCGATGCCCACTCCAAAGGATGGGTCAGGGTAGGCGGCAACAGCCTGCTCGAAGGCGAGAAAGCCGAGCGCCCCGGCCGCAGTTCCCGCCGCCAGATAGACCAGCGGCAGGATGATCGTCCACTTCAGAAAGTGGAAGAGGGTGCGGGCAAGGTTCATGCGGGGCGGCGACGGCTGGCCGGCCACAATTCGCTAGCGGGTGGTGCAGTATTCGTCGTAGGCGGCGGCGTCCATCAAGTCAGCCGCGGCCGAGGCGTCGGTCACCGCGATTTTGATGATCCAGGCGCCATACGGATCGGCGTTGATTTGCTCAGGCGACGATTCGAGGGCCGCGTTGACGGCGCTCACTGTGCCGCTCACCGGGGCGGTCAGGTCGCTGGCGGCCTTGACCGATTCGACGACGCCGAACGCTTCGCCGGCCGTCACCGCCGCGCCGACCTTGGGCAGCTCGACGAAGACGATGTCGTTGAGCGCGTCCTGCGCGTAATCCGACAGACCGACTTCGGCGCTGCTGCCTTCCAGCCGCAGCCACTCATCGGTTTTGGCGTACTTCAGGTCGGGGAGAGTTTTCCAGCCTGCCATGGGGTGTGCTCCTTGAAGAACTACGAGTTGAGAGTTGAAAGTTGAAAGAAAAGAGTCCCGCCGAACACCTGCAGAAAATGCCCGCATCTGAATCAAAGGCATTTTTCAACTTTCAACTATAGAAACAAAAAGCGCACAGCGGCTGGCTGTACGCTCTGTTGGCTGCCTGGCGCTCCTGCCACGCCGTTCAGAGTCTGGCCGATGCGGCGCGTCCCTTGGGCCTGAGAGTTTCGCCTGCCGTCCAGCAGCCGGAAGGCTTGCCCCTTCGGCGGCCACCCCCAACTACGGGATGGCTCTCTCCGCGCCGATCTGTCAACTGCCAGACAGTATAGCCGCGTCAAAATAAGCGCGCAACGAATGCGAAGCATGGGAGCAGGGTAAACGCTTCCAATCACCCGCGTGGCCCTAACCCTTAGTCCCTCTCCCAAGTCGAGTGTGAAATTGCGCCCGCGCAGCGGGCACCTCTCCCCCTCTCGCTTTTCGGAGAGGGGCTGCAGCGCAGGTGGGCAACGTCTCCACCGCCATGCAGCAGATGTTTCAGTGCCCTAAGTCGGGCATGAGGGGCTGCAGCAAGCGTCGGTCGTCCCGACCGGCTGGACGGCTGCGCACGTTTCAGTGCCCTAAGTCGGGCATGAGGGGCTGCAGCCAAGAAAAAGTAGTTTCTGGAATATTCCCGCCCCCTCGGTTTCAGTGCCCTAAGTCGGGCATGAGGGGCTGCAGCAGAGCGTCGCATTCTCCATTTGCAGGGCGCGGCCACGTTTCAGTGCCCTAAGTCGGGCATGAGGGGCTGCAGCCACCGGAATATTCCCGACCTCCGCCTGCATATCAGCGGGTTTCAGTGCCCTAAGTCGGGCATGAGGGGCTGCAGCGCTTCGTGATGCTTTCCAACAATCAGCCCACGTGCGTTTCAGTGCCCTAAGTCGGGCATGAGGGGCTGCAGCCCACACGCTTTTTATACCACACAAGGTCATTTTCGACCATTAAGTCTCGAATCGCTGCATTTACTGGCCTTCTGCGCGGTCCTTTTTCGGCCCCCCGGCCCATAATTTCGCACATTCGTTCAGCTTTTGCGAGAATCGGTTTTCTGCGCCAAAACCGGGGGGATTCTCGGAAGCGTTTTTCTCTCAACATCGAACGCGCGTTCTGCAAGCGCCGCGCTTACCGGCTCGAATCGCCACCGATTCTCGCAACTGCCCCCGAAAATGGCCTTCCTGAAACGACTCAGGGATTTTTCAGGCTCTGCACCCTCTCCCGGCCACTTCCAGAAACCGCTGTGTCTATGCGCGGCAAGTGGAGAAGGAGTGAACGCTCTGCGCCACTGGCGAGATTTCCCTTTACCTGCGGGAGAGGAATTAAGGGTGAGGGCCGTTTCCCCTGTAGCCCGCCCGTATGCCAGCCGCCCGCTGCCGGGCGAGCGAATTGATGTACAATTGCGCTGGAATGACACTGATTACCTAAGCGTAATGCTGTGGAGGAAAGGCGCATGATGAAGAACATCCGGCGTATAGGCGTGTTTCTGCTTCTGGTGATGCTGTTGGCGGCCAGCCTTCCAGCATTTGCTCAAGTCGCACCCACCCCGACCCCTGATCCCAATGCCAACGTTGTGTTCCCGCCACCCGTGTACGTTCTGCGCGGGCAAACCCCGATCATCGGCACGGCCAACCTGCCGAACATGACCAACTACTTCATCGAGTTCCGCCCGCTGACGGCGGCCGCTGCCGGCGCGGCGGTTGGCGCAGGAACGCCCACGCCCACCCCTGTCTTCTTCCCGGCTGTGCTGCCCAGCACTTCGGCGGTGGTGGATGACGTGCTCGGCACGTGGGATACCACGCTGGTGCCCGATGGCCTGTACGAGCTGCGCATGACGGTCAATACGTCGGGCGGCACGCCTGTCGTTATCACCATCACGCCGCTGCGCGTCGAGAACAATCTCGACCCTGAAATCGCCGCTCTGCTTGGCGCGAACGTCACCCCGGTTGCGCCGACCCAGGCGCCGGTCGTGCCCACCCAGCCGCCCGCCGCGACCCTGACGCCGACCTTCGACCCAACGCCGCGCGGCACAGTGACGACCGCCAGCGCCAACGTTCGCACGGGTGACAGCACGTTGTACCCGGTCATCGCCACGCTGCCGCTGGATACCGTCGTTGAACTGGTGGGCATCTCCAGCACGGGTTCGGGCTGGTATCAGGTGCGCCTGCCCAGTGGCCAGTTGGGCTGGATGTCGCCGACGGTGATCTCGGTGTCGGGCGATGTGGGCCGCCTGCCACGCGTCACACCGCCGCCGCCGCCCGTTACACCGACGCCCATCCCGACCGCGACGCCGGTCACATCTGCCAACCTGGTCGCGGGTATCGTCGTCCTCAGTCCCAACCCGCCGGTCTGCGCGCAAACGTTCAACGTGGGCTTCGACGTGGCCAACCTGGGCAGCACACCGACGGCCGCCAGCGGCACCGTGACGCTGACCAACGTGCGCGCGGCGGATGGCACGGTGCAGGCCTCGACCATCGGCGGCTTCCCGATCCTCCAGCCCGGCCAAACGTTCCGCGTGGA
>JAEURB010000458.1 GCA_016788435.1 Anaerolineae bacterium
ACGACTCGATGCGCGAGATCGTTCGCTACGTGGCAGCGCGCATGGATGGCCAGCCGGTGCTGGCTCATCTGCCCGGTTGGGAAGGCCGCTACTACTGGCAGTATGGTGACTACGGGCCGGACGCAAGGCTGGGTGGCGAGGACGGCTTCGGGCGGCTGTGCGACGAGGCCCGCGCCGCGAACGTCCACCTGATGCCGATGTTCGGCGCGACCTGCGCCAACGCCTGGGCCAGCAATTTCCACGAGTTCGGGCCGTCGTCGGTTATGCAGTCACCGACGGGCAACCGCTTTCACGGCAATCAGCCGGACTGGGATATCAGCCGGGCGCAGGATACCGGCTGGCAGGCCTGGCTGAACATCGGCGCGCCCGCCTGGCGGCGCGAACTGAGCCGCCAGATCGCCGGACTGCTCGATCGCTATGCGCTCGATGCCATCTTCCTCGATTGCGTCGAGGTGTGGATCAACGACCCCGAATCCAATTTACTGGAAGGCTATCGCGCGCTGGTGGGTGGCCTGCGCGACGGGCGGCCGGAACTGCTGGTGACTGGTGAGGACTGGTTCGACGCGCTGCTCGGCATCTTCCCGATCTTTCAATCGTCGGCCTACGCCCGGCCAGTGCCGGACTGGGTGGCCCGCTATGCCCGGCTGTACGGCCATCTCGCTGACTCCGAGCCGGGACGCGGCAGCACCGGCGTCTTCGAATGGGGTTACCGGCCCTACGCCCCTCAGCCTGACCGTCCGCCGTTCATGCAAACGCTGGCCTTCACCGACGGCACGCTGGAGCGCGCCCGCGCCGAAATTGACGCCGTCATCGCCCACGCCACCGGCCAGCGCGCCTGATCATCCCGTTCCGTTCGAAGCCTTCAGGAGGAAAGCCCATGCGTGAGAACGTCATCCCCAGCGATGGACTGGTCATCACCGAGAGCGTCCGCTTCGCGCCTGGCGTCTACGTCGTACCGCATGGTATTCGCGTCGAAGCTGGCGATGTGACGGTGGACGGGAACGGCGCGCTGCTGATCAGCGCGGCGCAGGAAGGCGTGGCGGTCGCGGTTAGCGGCCGGTCGAACGTCACGATCCGCAATCTCAACATCACCGGCTTCTATCACGGCATCCGCGCCGACGACTGCCAGAACCTGACCGTCGAGGCGGTCAAGGTGCGCGATACCTGGGAGATCGCCGGCATTGATACCTTCCTCTACCTGTGGCTGCCCATCGAGGAAGTCTACGGCGGCGCGCTGCTGCTGCACCGGGTGAAGGGCGCGGCCGTTCGTGACTGCGACTTCCAGCACCAGCTCAACGGCATGCTGCTCTACGCCTGCGAGGGCGTCATCATCGAGCGCATCAACGCCTCGTTCAACAGCGGCTGGGGCGTCTATTTCTCGGCCAGCAACGACTGCACGCTGGCCGACTGTCAGCTTGATTTCTGCAACCGGCTGTACCGGCGGCCAGAAAACGGCACGATTCGCGTCGAGGCCGACGCCGCCGGCATCGTGATGGTTAAAGGCTCATCGCGCAATCAAATCCTGCGTAACAGCCTGCTGTGCGGCGGTGACGGCATCTTCGTGGCTGGCTACGACCATCTCGGCGGCCACCAATCATGCAGCGATAACCTGTTTGAAGACAACGACTGCCGCCTCAGCCCGAACAACGCGATTGAAGCGACCTTCTCGCAGGGCAACATTTTCCGCCGCAACAACTGCAGCCGGTCGAACTACGGCTTCTGGATGGGCTACTCGTGGGATAACGTGATCGAGGACAACGAGATTGACTTCAACCGGTGGGTTGGGATCGCGGCCGAACATGCGCGCAACTTCGTGATTCGCAACAACCGGATTCGCAAGAATGACGAAGGGATACGCCTGTGGATGCGCGGCGGCGAAACGCTCAAGCATTTCCCGGGCTGGGAAGTGACGCACAGCATAGTGATTGAGGAAAACGAGATTGATGGCAATACGGTCGCCGTCAACGCCTACACCAGCCCGGAGATCACCGGCCAGGAGATCCACCATCTGACAATCCGCAAGAACCTGCTGCGGGGCAACCGTACTGATATCCAGTTGGATCGTGTTCAGGATTCGAAGGTCGAGGATAATCAGACCGAGCAAGACGCACCGCCGATCAAGGGTTGGTGAGGGATACGTGAAATGCCCCTCACCCCCTGCCCCCTCTCATTCGGCCCTCATCCCTGACCCTTCTCCCTCAGGGCGAGGGGAAAAAGCGGAGCGGGGCGCAATACGCCACTGCGCGTTTACGTGGGAGAGGAGCACGATGAAGCCCGAGGTGAGTGGCTGCAGGGACCGTATTCTGCATCGTTCAGCGAGGAATGATGATGATTGGTATGGGGACACTGGCGGGACTGCCGCTGCTGCGGCCGGGAGTGAGACGCGGGCGGGCATCGAGCTATGACCCCACCGGCGGCAACCGTGACTGGTGGGAGTTCGCGCCCGGCGAACGGCGCGACATTGCGCTGCTGGACGGACCGGGCTGCATCAAGCACATCTGGTGCACGATGTGGTGCGAGTCGGAAGCGGCCTTCCGCAAGGTCACGCTCCGCGCCTGGTGGGACGGTGAGCAGACGCCCAGCATCGAAGCGCCGATTGGCGACTTCTTCGGCCTGGGGCACGGCATATCGCGCAATTTCGTTTCGCTGCCGCTGCAAATGAGCCCGCAGGACGGGCGCGGCTTCAACTGCTGGTTTCCGATGCCCTACCAAACCGGCGCGCGCATCGAAGTCGAGAACGAGAGCGACAAGCAGCTTAACCTCTACTTCTACGTGGACACCGAAAGCTACCCGCTGGGGACGTCGCTGGACGAGCTCGGCCGCTTTCACGCCCAGTGGCGGCGCGTCAATCCCGTCACGGGTTGGGCCGACCCGGCGGTGCGCTGGGATGACAACCGCGACGCCATGTCGAAGGCATGGGCGACGCCCAACACGACTGGCGACGATAACTATGTAATCCTCGAAGCGGCCGGGGCGGGCCATTACGTGGGCTGCCATGTGGACATAGACATCTTCAGGCGGCAGGCCAACGACTGGTATGGCGAAGGCGACGACATGATCTTCGTGGACGGGCAGGCCTGGCCGGGTATTCACGGCACCGGCACCGAGGACTACTTCAACACCGCATTCTGCCCGAAGCAGGAATACAACGCGCCGTATCACGGGCTGATCCTGTATGAGGGCAGCGACGAATGGCCGTGGGGCGGCAAGCAAACGCTCTACCGCTATCACATCGAAGACCCGATCTTCTTCGAGAAGTCCATCAAGGTCACTATCGAGCACGGGCACGCCAACAAGCTGACGATGGACTACGCCTCGACGGCCTACTGGTATCAGGCCGAACCGCACGCCACCTTCCCGCTCTTTCCGGCGCTTGAAGCGCGCCTGCCGCGTACCCGCTGATGCGCGAGAACGAGCGCGCCGAAACGCTGTCGCTGGATGGTGAATGGCAGGCAACGGTCGGGGCGAAAGCCGGCCCCGTAGCCGTTCCTGGCGCTTGGGAAGTGCAGGGCTTTGACGGGCAGCCCGACTCGGCCGTCTATCACCGAACGTTCACCGTGCCGGGGGCATGGGCCGGAGCGCAGGTGTGGCTACAGTTCGGCGCGGTCAGCTACCACGTCGAAGCGCTGGTCAATGGGATGGCGGTTGGCGCGCACGAGGGCCTGTGGGCGGCCTTCGAGCTGGACGTTAGCAACGCCATTCGCCCCGGCGGCGAGAACAGCATCGAACTGCGGATCATCAAGCCGGGCCTCGAAGGGCAAACCTTCCCCTACCGTGAGGTATTGGGCGGCTTCGTGCCGTACACCGCCATGACGTTCGGCGGACCGTGGCAGCTGGTTCAACTGATTGCGCTGCGCGACCCGGCCATCGTGGTCGAGTCGGTGCAGGCCGATTGGCATACGGGCCGGATTACGATTGCCGCCCACGCCGCGGGGCCAGGCGCGGACAGCGTAAATCTGCGGGCTGAAGTACTCGATGGCGCGGGCGCGGTTATCGCATCCGCCTCGCCCGAACGCGCCGGAGAGCCATTCGAGCTTGCGCTGGAACAACCTGACTCGTGGTCACCGGCGCACCCGGCGCTCTATACCGTCCGCCTGACGCTGGAACGCGCTGGTGTGGCCGTGGCTGAAACGGTGCGGCGCGTGGGATTCCGGGCGCTGGAGGCGCAGGGCGAACGGGTGCTGCTGAACGGCGCGCCAGTACATCTGCGCGGGCTGCTCAGTTGGGGCTGGGACCCGGCCACGCTGGCCCCTGCGCCCTCGGATGAGGCGATCCGTGAGGACTTCCGGCGGGCGCGGCTGCTGGGCTTCAACCTGCTCAAGCTGTGCCTGTACATCCCGCCGCGCCGCGTGTTCGAGATCGCCGACGAGGAAGGCATGCTGCTGTGGCTGGAACTGCCGCTTTGGTGGCAGCGCACAACCGATCATCTGCGCCAGCAGGTTGGCGCCGAGTACGCCGATATTCTACGCGCGGCGCATACCCACCCGTCCATCGTCCTCTACAGCCTCGGCTGCGAACTGGACGCTGAAATGGCCGATGATGAGATGCTGTCTGGCCTCTCGGTGATGGCACGCGAGGCGACCTGCGGCGCGCTGCTGTGCGATAACAGCGGGTCGGGCGAAGCCTACGCGGGCCTGAACTCGGATTTCGCTGACTTCGCCGATTACCACTTCTACTGCGACCTGCACTATTTCACGCCGCTGCTCGACCATTTCCGGCGCGACTGGCGGCGGCCACGGCCGTGGATCTTCGGCGAGTTCTGCGACTCGGACACCTACCGCGACCCTGATGCGCTCGATGCCGGCGGTCGGCCGTGGTGGCGCGACCTGTACGGTATCGAGGGCAACCCCGGCCGCTGGGCCTACCCGGAACAGGCCGAGCGGATGGCGGCCCTCGGCCTGCCCTTCAGCAACGCGCAACTGGCCGCCATTTCGCACCGCCAATCGCTCGTCATCCGCAAGCTGATCCTCGAACGCACGCGCCTGCGACGCGATATCGGCGGCTACGTGCTGACCATGCTGCGCGATACACCCATCGCCACCGCCGGCGTGTACGATGACTTCGGCCAGCCCAAATTTGAGCCGGGCGAGTTTCGCCGCTTCAATGCCGACGCCGTGCTGTTGCTCGACCAGGGCCGCGCCCGGCGCTGGACGGCGGGCGGTGACCGGCCCGCGCCGCGCGACCTGCACAATCATTTCGGCGGCACAACGGTCACGTTCCGCTTGATTGTGGCGCATGTGGGTGCAGCGCCCGGCCATTCGCTGGCGTGGCGGCTGATAGCGCCAGATGGCCATGAACACGCCAGCGGCAGCGTACCGGTAGCGGTATGGCCCCCGGCTGGCCCGCCCGCCGAAATCGCCAGCCTCGAACTGGCCCTGCCGGAAGTGGACGAAGCGGGCGAATGGACGCTGGAAGCCGCCCTCGAAGGGGTGACCGCCAATCACTGGCCGCTGTGGATTTACCCGCCGGTCAAGCTCGGCCTGCTTGGCGTGGCCGCTTACGACCCGGCCGGGCAGTTTGGCGGGCGCTGGCCGGAATGGACGCCCGGCGGTGAGCCGCCGCGCCTGCTGATGGCCGGGGTGTTCGATGCGCAGGTTGAAGCGTTGGTGCGAGGGGGCGGCCGCGCTATCCTGCTGCTGCCGGACGGCGGATGGCGGCCTGCGCTCCCCGTACCGTTCTGGCGCGAGGCGATCAATTTACTGCACGATCACCCGCTGCTGCGGCGCTTCCCGCACCGGGGGCATACGGACTTGCAGTTCTACAATCTGGCGGCCGACCACGCGCTTGACGCGGCGGCGCTGGCGGGGATGAACCCTGTGCCGGTGATTGGGCGGCTGGATGCCCGCCTGTTCACGGCCAGCGGCTATCTACTGGAGATGCGGCCCGGCGCGGGGCAGATGCTGGCCTCGACGCTGCATTTCTTCGGCGGCGCGGGGGACCAGGTGCGGCGCACGGACGACAAACCAGCGGCCGCCTTCCTGCTGCGCGAGATGATGGACTGGATGCTGACTGAACCGGGCTGAACCAGTTCAGGAGTTCTATTGGGTCTGGCCAGCCCACACCGAGCGCATGGCCTCGCTGACTTGCCAGGCATTCAGCCGTTCGCCAGTCACGCTGCGCCCGTCCTGCCCCGCCAGCCAGACAAATGCCGGGGCCAGCAGCGCCGGATCTAACCAGCTACGCTTGTACTCCTCCGTATAGTTGGCCGCGCTCACCGGCCGCCTGAGCATCGAACAGGCGGTGCGCCTGATCAGCACCAACGGCGCGCGCCGCTTCGGCATTTATCCGCACAAGGGCCTGATCGCAGTCGGGGCCGATGCCGATCTGGTGCTTTACGACCCGCGCCAGACGACCACTATCCGCGAGGACATGTTGTTCAGCCAGGCCCGCGCCTGCGACAAGCTGTATGAGGGCCGCACGTTCCAGGGCCGCATCCGCCGCACTATCGTCAATGGGCGCGCCGTGTTCGTGGACGGGCAGATCACCGGCGAGCCAGGCTGGGGCAGATTCGTCCGCCCGGATCGGAACGCGGTCGCGAAGGACTTTTAGCAGGGGACGACATGGGTTTCACTGCCCTGGCCACCAGCATCCCGGCCCTCACCCCCGGCTCCTCTCCCTCAAGGCGAAGGGAGCCAGCCCGCCTGCGCCGCAGGTTTCCCCTTGTCCCTGAGGCGTCAGGGGACAAGGACCGATAGGTGACGCTGCACAGACTGTTTCTCAGGAGGTTTGACCGTTGGCTCCTTTGGTGGACATTGATTTCGGCGAGTACTTCCAATATAGCGAACTGACCGCCCATCTGCAGGCGCTGGCGGCGGCCTTTCCGGCGCTGGCATCGCTCGAATCGCTCGGCAAGAGCTGGCAGGGCCGCGATATCTGGGCAATGACCCTGACCAATCAGGCGACCGGACCAGCGGCCGACAAACCGGCGTTCTACATTGATGCGCACATTCACGCCGAAGAGGTCGCGACTTCGCACACAGCGCTCTACACCGTCTGGTACCTGCTGACGCGCTACGGTGAGGATCCGGAAGTTACCTGGCTGCTGGATCACACGGCTTTTTACATCCTGCCCCGCGTCAACCCGGATGGCGCGGAAATCAGTCTGACGACCGGCCATCACTGGTGCGGCAATGGCCGTTATCTGCCCGGCGAGGAACAGGCGCGTGGCCTGTGCCAACAGGATATCAACGGCGACGGGCTGATTGTGCAAATGCGCCTCGAAGACCCGGCCGGAGAATGGCGCATTTCGGAGGATGACCCACGCCTGATGGTGCTGCGTGAGCCGGGCGAGACCGGCGGCGGCCCGTACTACCGCCTGTTCCGCGAAGGCGTGATCAAGGGCGAGTGGGACGGCGTGTCCTTCGAGATCGAGAAGCCGCGCGATGGCAATCTGAACCGCAATTACCCGGCGGGCTGGGTGAGTGAGGTGCGCCAGTACGGCGCGGGCGAGTACCCGTTGAGCGAACCCGAAGCGCTGGCCGTCGCCCGTTTTCTGCTCGACCACCCGAACATCAGCGGGATGCAGTGCTACCACACGCACGGCGGCGTTCATCTGCGCCCGTCGCTGGTCGCTCCCGACAGCGCCATCCCGCGCGCCGACCTCGCCCTGTACAAGACGCTGGGCGCGATGGCAACGTCCATCACCGGCTACCCGACGATTTCGGTCTACGAGGAGTTCACGCCCGACCCGTCGCAGGCACGCACCGGCTCGCTCATGCAGTGGTCGTACGACGAGATGGGCATCGTCACTTTCTCGACCGAACTGTGGAACCCGGAACTGGCCGCCGGTATCGAAAACCCGGCCTTCTATCAAGTGCGCGGCCGCAGCCGCGAGGACGAGCTCAAGCTGCTGGCCTACAACGACGAGCATCTCGGCGGCAAGGGCTTCGTGAACTGGACGCCGTTCGACCACCCGCAGCTCGGGCCGGCCGAGATTGGCGGCTGGACGCATATGTATACGTTCCGCAACCCGCCCCCGGCCTCATTCGCCACGACAGAGAAGGCACGCGGTTTCCTGCGTGAGACAATTCATAACAACTGCCTGTTCACGCTTAGGCACGCCGCCTGCACGCCGCTGGTACGCATCGCCAGCACGACCGTCGAGCCGCTGGGCGGCGGCCTGTACAAGCTGAGCGCGGTCGTGCGCAACGAGGGCTATCTACCCACCTATATGACCGAGCGCGCGCTGGAACGCGAGACAGTTACCCCGGTAACGGTGACGCTCGATGTGCCGGAAGGGGTGGAACTGGTGATGGGCGCGGCGGCGCAGGAGATCGGTCATCTGGCCGGGCGCGACGAGCGCACCGCTACCTGGAGCCCGTGGCTGCACCAGTGGCACAGTACCGCCCGCGCCGCCGAATGGCTGGTACGGGCCGCCGAAGCGGCGCTGTTGACGATCACCGCCGAATCGCGGCGGGCTGGCGTGCATCGCGCCGAAGCGGAGGTGGGCTGATGCTTTCGGAAACCTTCTACCGGCGGAAAACCGAGCAGGCGCAGGCACAAATGGAGACCGAAGGCCTCGACGGGCTGCTGCTCCTCGCGCCCTCGAACGTCATCTATTTGTCCGGCTTCTGGCACATCGAAAGCGAACGCCCGCTCGGTCTGTTCGTGCCTGCCCACGGCGACCCGGCGCTGTTCGTGCCGCTGCTGGAGCAGGAGAACGCAACGGCCAGTTGGGCGACCGATATTCGCACCTACTTCGAGTACCCCGGCGAGGAACACCCCACGCTGTGGATGCGCCGGGTGTGTGGCGCGCGCCGACTGGGCATTGACCGCATTGACCAAGCGGTGTTCGCGCGGCTCGGCAGCGGCGTGACCGTCACGCCGCTGGTGGAACGGCTGCGCTGGGTGAAGGAGGCCGAGGAAATCGCGCTGATCGAGCAGGCGGCGCGCTATGCCGACTTCTGCCTCGAACAGGTGCGCGACCATGCGCCGGGCATTATTCGCGGTGGCGGCACCGAACTGGACATCCTCGCCCAGTGCTTGCCCGCAACAGCCGCCAAGATGCGCGCCGAAGTGGGTGAGTTATTCCAGTTGCGTGGCGGCGCGGTCGTGGGCACCGTTCACAGTGGCCCGCGTGCGGCGCTGCCCCACGGCTCGCCCATGCGCAAGCAGCCGCAGCGAGGCGAAACGCTGATCGCGGGGATCGGCGCATCGGTCAGCGGCTACCACGCCGAAAGCGGCGCGACCTTCCTGCTTGGCGAGGCGATGGGCGACCAGATGCACTGCCTCGAAGCGGCCGCCGCCTGCAACGACGCAGGCGTAGCGGCGCTGCGGGCGGGCAATACCTGCGCGATGGTCAACGAGGCGGCGCTCGGCGCGCTGCGCTCGTATGGGCTGGGCGACGCCATCCGCCACCGCATCGGGCACGGCATGGGCTTGCAAGGGCATGAAGGCCCGTGGCTGGCCCCCGGCGACGAGACGATCCTCGCGCCGGACATGGTCTTCTCGAACGAGCCGGGCATCTACCGGCCGGGCACAGACGGCTACCGCACCATCAACACGATGATCGTGACCGAGGGCGAGGCCCGCGTACCCAGCCGCTTCCTGGCCGAAAACCCGCCGGAGAAGCGCGTGCTGGCGTTGTAGAACCTCTCCCCCAGACCCCTCTTCATAGGAGTTATGCATTCCCGCATCTTGAGAGGAAATACCGTGTATTGCCCCTCACCGCCTGTTCCCTCTCCCACGCAAGCGGCGAGAGGGGAAAAACCCAAGCGCGGCGTGAGTGCCCCCTCCGAGTGCGGAGAGAGGGTGGGGGGTGAGGTTCGTAAACGCCTTGATTGATCTGAACCGGAAATGACGACGGAGGAAAATCCATCATGCCCGAACCACCTGCCTGGCGTTACCAGAAAATCCTGCTGCCAATGTGGGAGTTCCCCGCCCCGCACTGCGTCTTCACCCACGCCCGCGTGCTGACGATGGTGGGCGACGAGGCCATCGAGGACGGCTTCGCCGAGGTTGAGAACGGCAAGATCAAGGCCGCCGGGTGGATGGCCAATTTGGGCGAAACAGCGGCGGAAGTGGTGGATTGCAGCGGCAAAACAGTCATGCCCGGCCTGATCCAATCTCATGCGCACCTGGCCTGGGACGGTATTCACGATCTGGCGCGGCAGTCCATGGACGATGCGCCGGAGATCAGCGCGTACAAGAGCGCCTCGAATATGCTCAAGAATCTGCGGGCAGGCGTGACGCTGTTCCGCGACCTGGGCATGAACAAGAGCAACTTCTTCGCCAAGCAGGCCGTCGAACAAGGCATCTTCCCCGGCCCGCGCCTGCTGATCTGCGGCGAGGCCATTATTCAGACCGGCGGCCACACCTACTGGTGCTGCCGCGAAGCGAGCGGCGCGGACGAGATGCGGCGGGCCGTGCGCGAACAGGTGCGCGGCGGGGCAGACCTGATCAAGATCATGGCCTGCCACGACACGCTCGAATTCACCGATGCCGAACTGGAGGCAGTGATTGACGAGAGCCACCGCAACGGACTGCCGATCACCGCGCACGCCACCTACGACGCCTGTATCGCCCGCGTGGCCGCCTTCGGCGTGGACTGCATCGAACACGGCGGCCCGATGAGCGAGACGACCATCCAACTGCTGGTTGACCGGCAAGTTCCGATTGTGACGACCTTCGCGCCGCTGGCGCAGCAGGCCGACGAAACGATTGCGCGCAAGTTCAATATCCCGGAGTGGAAAATTGAGGAGCGTAAGAAGGCCGTCGCCAACCCGTCGCGCTATACCGGGCTGGTTAACGCAGCGAAGGCGGGCGTGCCGATTGCCTTCGGCACCGACGCGGGAAGCCCGGCCGTCGGCCATGATGTGATCGCGCCGGAACTCAAGTTCATGGTGCGGGTGGGCGTCGTGGCAAACAATCTGGCCGCGCTACGCAGCATCACCGCCGTCGCCGCCCGCGTCAATCGCATGGAGGACAAGCTCGGCACGCTCGAAGCCGGCAAGGAAGCCGACCTGATCGTGATTGATGGCGACCCGGCGGCCAATCTCGACGATATCGCCAGTGTCACGCAGACCATCATCGCCGGCAAACAGATGCTGCGGATGGGAAGCTAGGTAGCCCGTGTGAGGATGGCCGCCTGATGACGTGGGTTCGCGCCCGGTTGACCGAGGAATACCGCCCGGCGTGGCTGTTCCTCGCCTATATCTTCGTGTTCCATATCGGCGTACTGGGCGTGGCCGATGTGGTGCTGAACTTCTACTTCGTCAGCATCGGCGCCGACCAGGAGGCTATCGGCTGGCTGCAGGGCATACCGCGCCTCGCCGGGCTGTTGACGAGCGTACCCGTTGGGCTGGTCACGGCTCGTATTGGCTCGCAGAGGGTGATGATCTTTTCGACACTCGCCATCGCGGTTGTCTATTTCATGTACGTTGGCTTTCCCTCGCTGGCGATGCTGGCGGTGGCGCGATTTCTGCTTGGCGTGTTCTACGGCGCGCAGCAGATCGCGATGGTTCCGTACATGATCGCGCTGGTGCGCCCCGACCAGCAAACGCGCTTCTTCGCCTATCAGAACGTGGTGGCCATGGCGGGCATGGCCCTGGGCGGTATCGCCGGGGGTTTCCTTCCAGCCTGGTTGATCGGGCTGGCCGGACCGCTAGCGCCCGAACTGGCCTCGGGCGGCGCGCAAACGCCATTCGCCTATGGCTCGGCGCTGATCGTATGCGGCCTGCTCACCATTCTCAGCGTGCTTCCCTTCCTGTGGATGGGCGGACGGACGCCGCTGGGGGCGAAGCCGCGCAAGCGCGCACAGGGAGAAAAACGCGTGCGTTTGCGCTGGGGTCTGCTGCTGCTGCTGACAGTGCCGATGATTTCGTTCGGTTTCGCCGGCGGTCTCACTTTCCCGTTCTACAACCTGTTCTTCCGCGAGACGTTCGCCCTGCCCGATTCGTCGGTTGGTATCGTACTCAGCCTGGGCTGGATCGGCATGGCGCTGGTACCACTGGCAAACCCGTGGTGGGAGCGCCGCTACGGGCGGCCGTGGTCAATCTTCATCGTCATGGTCATTGCGGCAGCCGCGTTCGTGATGCTGGGTGCGGCCAACACGCTGATCCTGGGCGTGGCCAGTTACGTCACCGCCGCCTCGTTCCGCAATGTCATGCAACCCCTCTATCAACCGCTGCTCATGAACAGCCTGCCGCCTGATCAGCACGCGATGGCGAGCAGCATGAGCGGCGTGCTATGGAATCTGGGCTGGTTCGGGGCGACCGCCATCAGCGCCACGATGCTGGCGTCCGGCGGCTACAGCTTTCTGATGTACGCCGTCGCGGTCGCCGTGCTGCTGTGCGGCGCAAGCACGGTCCTCATCTTCCGGCACCGCGTCAGCGTTCGGGAAAACCCCGCGCTGGCTGTCTGAATAAATCCGCGCAAACCGAGGCGCGAGGGAGGCGCCTGATCCATGTCCACAGCATACGAGCGCTTTACGGCGCACATCGCCGAACTAAGCGACATCCTGAACAGCATCTCGATCCTCAAGTGGGACGCACGCACGATGATGCCGCCGGGCGGCGCGGTCACACGCGGTGCGCAGTTGGCCACGCTGTCGCGGCTGGCGCAGGAACATTTCATCAGCAGCACAACCGCCCGCCTGCTCGACGAGGCAGAGCGCGAAATCGCGGGCGAAGCGGACGACTCTTACCACCGCCGCGCCGTGGAGCAAACGCGCCTATACCACGACATCATCCGCCGTATCCCGCTCGACCTGGTGAGCGAGAAGGCTGCGCTCGAACCCGTCTCCGAGGGTGTATGGGCCGAGGCGAAAAAGAACAACGACTTCGCTGCGTTCGCGCCGTATCTGGAGAAGCAGGTTGCGCTGGCGAAACGGCAGGCCGAGGCGGTCGGCTACAGTGAGCATCCGTTCGATGCGCTGGTCTTCGAGTACGAGCCGAGCATGACTGCCGCGAAGCTGGCGGCCCTGTTCGCCGACCTCAAGACGGGCCTGCTGCCGCTGCTGAGCGCCATCGTCGCCAACGACCAGCCGCTGGAGCGGGACTTATGGGCAGCCGATTTCCCGATTGACCAACAAAAGGCCTTTGCGCTGGAGATCGCCAGGCAGTATGGGTACGACCTGAGCCGGGGCCGCCTCGATATCGCCCCGCACCCGTTCGAAATCTCGTTCACGCGCCAGGACGTGCGCATCACCACCCGCTACCACGCGAACTATCTGCCGATGGCGCTCTACGGCACGCTGCACGAAACCGGCCACGCGCTCTATGAGCAGGGCGTGGATCCGGCGCTGACACGCACCGCGCTGACGCTGGACTTCCTCGGCAAGTACCCGGTGGGCGGAACCAGCTACGGCGTCCACGAGTCGCAATCGCGGCTGTGGGAGAACCAGATCGGCCGCAGCCGCGAGTTTTGGGAAGTCCATTTCGGCCGCCTGCGCCACACTTTCCCCGAGCAAACGGAGGGAGTGACGCCCGGCCTGCTCTATCGCGCCACCAACCGCGTGCGGCCCAGCCTGATCCGCGTCGAGGCCGACGAAGTGACCTACAACCTGCACATCATGCTGCGCGTCGAGATCGAGATGGGGCTACTCGATGGGCGCTTGCGAGTGGCCGACCTGCCGGAGGTGTGGAACGCGAAGATGCAGGAGTACCTGGGCGTGACGCCGCCCGATGACGCGCGGGGCGTGCTGCAGGATATCCATTGGAGCGGCGGCGGCTTCGGCTCGTTCCCCGGCTACACGGTGGGCAATGTCATGTCGGCGCAGTTCCTCGAAGCGGCGCATCAGCAGGTGGACGGGCTGGCTGATTCACTGACGGGCGGCGACTACGCGCCTCTGCGCGGCTGGCTGACGGACAACATCTACCGGCATGGCCGCGCCTTCAGCGGCGAAGAGCTATTGGTGCGCTCAACCGGCCGCCCGCTGGAGACTGACCCGTACCTGCGCTACCTCGAAAGCAAGTTCACGGGCCTGTACAACCTGCCGGGGTAAGGGCTGACTGCAGCCATGGCCCCTCGAAAGAAACCTCACTCCCGACCCCCCCTCCCAAGTGTGTATTGACCGGGCACATAGGTAACACAATGTTCGGAGGCATGGGTAACACTTCGCCAGACAATAAGGGCATAGGAGCTGAAGAAGGAGGCGGCCTATGCCCTGGGAGGAGCGCACACCCATGGCTGAACGAAAGCGGTTCATTGAGGACGTGGAACAGGGGGAGGAGAGTGTGGCTGCA
>JAEURB010000471.1 GCA_016788435.1 Anaerolineae bacterium
GCATAACACTCTGCCGCTGAACCCTCTTCAAGAGCCAATACGAGCCTATCACACCTGTCACAACCAGCGAAGGTATGGCAGGTATGACATACCGGCCGTGCTGTTCCCAGAACGGCATCCATAAGGAATAAAGCGCAGGCAAAGCGAGCGCCCAAATTATAGGCACAAGAAATAATGCGCTTGAACTGCTGCGGTGTGGAATGCGGAGGAACCGGAAACTGTAGACGACAACTCCAGGTAGAAGGAGCAACTGTGCCCCGGCGAACATGGCGCTGGCGATCTGTGCAAATCGCATATGCAATGGCAGTTCGTAGCGCACGGACAGCGCGACCACCTTGGCGGCGTTAGTGCCCGGCAGCAAGCTGCCCGCCAACTGCAGATTGGACACGAAATAGGGCAGCATGAACAGCAACCATACCCCACCAGCCAAAAGCAGCCAGCCGAGCATCACGCGCAGCGATCGCCTCGGGTGGGCCATCAGCAGCGCCAGACCACACAACCCGGTAAGCAGTAGCCCTTCCGGGCGCGTGAGCATGGTCAAGGCCGCCGCCGCGCCGAACACGACAGCGCGCAGCCAAGGGCGCGGCCGCTGTGCGTCGATCTCGCGCCACGCCAGCAGAATGAGCGCCAGCGTCCACATCGCAAACAGGGCCGTTTCCATCCCCGAAGCTGCCGCCCAGATCAGGTGCCATGAACCGACGCAGGCCAACCCGGCAGCCAGCGGCGCGAGCGACCGGGGGCCGGTGAGGCGTCGCGCCAGCCGGATCGCCAGTAAGCCAATGCCAGCCAGCGCTGTTGCTCCCAACCCGTGCGTCCAGAGCGTAAACGGCACGCCAAGCACATAGCCAGCGGCCAGCAGTATGGTGTAGAGCGGCGAGGTGGATGCGGCACTCGGCACTCCCCGCACAAAGGCCCATTCGCCATAGAGGCCGAGATTGCGCGCATACGTCTGGTGAATCCAGGCGTCATCCAATGCGAAACCGCCGCCACCCGCCCACACGTAGAAGGCGGTCAGCAGCAGCGCCACCACGACCACCAGCCCATCCTGAACGCGCGGTGACCTAACGCTCAATCGCATACAGCCTCCCGGCTTCAGTCGCAATAGGGACACCGGTCAGGAGATCCGGCGGCGAGTCCCACAGGCTCTCTAGCCCGGATGGCAGCCCGTCCGCCTGAAGCAGGACGTAGCCGGTTTCGTAGTGCGCCGCCAACTGCTGCAGTGTACCCGGTGGGCTGTTTGGCAGCACGGCCCCACCCCGCCCTGTGAAATAGTAGATGGCAGCGGGATCGGCACTGAAGACACGCTCACCTGGCGGGAGGGCGGCATCGAGCGCCGCGTACAGCGCCCGCTCGCCCGTCGAAGGACCGCGCCCACCCCGCGCCGCCAGCATCGCCAGCAGCATCACAGCCAGAGCCAGCAGGCCAGTTCCAAACACATGGGTCGCGGTACCTGGCTGCCATGTTCGCCGCCGCTTGGCCACCCACCCGATGACATCGCCCAGCCCAGCCAAACCGAGCGCCGCCCAGAACGGGACGAGCGCCGACGCAGAATGGAGTAGGCCGCCCCGGACACCCGCGAACGGAAAGACCAGCGTCATGACGAGGTGAACGGCCAGAGCCGCCAGCATGAACGGCCACAGGAACGGATTACGCCAGCGGCGTACCAGCCCAATGAGCATCAGCGGGGCGAGGAAGATCATGCCCTCGACCGCCAGAAACGTGCCGAAATTACCGGAAATCAGGCCGCCGTCGCTGCCAAACAGCGCGGCCCAGCGCGTTGTGATGAACCCGGCCACTCCCATTTCCGCCAGAAACGACTGCAAGCTGGCCACCGCGGGATAAGCGAACAAATCGTCGTATTCGGTGTAGAACATGCCCTGCAGGCCGCCCGCTGGTAGAAACGCCCCAAACGCCTGCAGATTGCGGACGAGCCAGGGCAGCATGACCAGCAGATAACCCGCCAAAAGTGGAAGCGCCAGCCCCAACGTCTTCCAGCGCCGCCGCCGCCCCGCCACGATGGCTACTGTGAGCGCCGCAACACCGAGCAGCAGCACACCGTCTGGCCGCGACAAATGGCTCAGTGCGGCCAGCGCACCGGCCAGCAGCCACCATCCGCCTGCACGCCCGTCACTTGGGGCGCTGGCGGCCAGCGCGCCGAGCAGCAGCAGACAGCCTGCGCCGAACAGCGCGAACGGCGTGGTCGAATCAACTGCGCCCCACCCCAGCGCGTAGAATGGACTGAGCAAAGTCAGCAGCCCCGCCAGCCACGCCATGAATGCCGTGCGCCCCAGGCGCGCCCCGGCGGCATAGCCGATCAGTGCGACGCCCCACAGTGCCGCCGCGAACGGAATCTGCGCGGCGGGGTAGCTGGCCGGTGCGCCCGTCAGCGCCATGCCCGCCGCCGCCATCAGCGTCGGCATCGGCATCCAGTACTGGTGCGACGGCACGCTCCAGTCACCGGAGCGTGAAGCGGGCGCGTTGACGTAATTCCACAGGTAGGCGTCGGTCAGCCCTTGCCCACTCACCAGCCGGTTGGCGGCGTTCAGGTGGTAGTAGACGTCGGTATACAGCGGTTGCGGCGCGACTACGTAAATGAGCAGGACTGCCAGCCCAGCGCTCACGGCCGCAAAGGCCCAGGTCGCGCGGCGGCTTACGGCGGCCAGCCAGTCCCACAGTGAATGAGCGCCAGTCTCAACCATCGGCGCGCACGAAAAGCACCGCGAGGCCATCTTCGTAGGCGGCGCGCCAGCTCGAGTCCTCACGCAGAGCATAGGCCAGCCCGCTTTCCGGCTCGATCAGCACCACGCCGATATCGTAGCGGGTCAGGGTATCCTGCCAGCCTGGCGCGCCGACCGCCGTGCGGTAGTACTGCCCGGTGAGAAACTCGTCACCATACAGGTCGGTGCGTCCGTCCACAAAGACCGGGTGATCGGGTGCGAACAGGCTCAGATAGCCGCCCCAGTTGTAACTGTTGAACAGATTGCCGGACGGCGCGGCCTCGTTCAGCGCCTCCACGGCATCCAGCGGCAGGGACATGGCCATCGTTTCCCGAACCTTGTCCGCGTTGATGAACAGGCCCAGCCCGTAGAGCATCACGACCAGCGACACCAGCCCGATCAGGAGTGCGTTGATGAACGCCATGCGCGGCGTGGCCGAAGCGAGCGGGCGTAGCACCCAGCCACGGGCCGTCAGCAGCGCATCGAGATGGATCGTCAGCACGGGTGTGGCCGCCACAGCAAAGACCGCCATATTGCGGGCCGCCGTCAGGGCCAGGAAGCCTGTCCCACTGACCAGCAGAAACTCCGTCCACGTCAGGCGGCGCGGGCTGGCCCCTGCTGCGCCAAGCGTTCCGAACAGCAGCAGCAGGAACGGCCACGACTGGCGGTCGTGAAAGTTGGGCGAGGCCCACTCCTGAATCGAGTTCTGGAGCGCGCCAATGCCGAGCGTTTGAAAAGGTACGGCCAGCAGTTCGGCCCCGCGCGGGTTAACCAGCAAAGCCGCCAGTGAAACGAGACCGACCAGCACGAGCCGCCCGACGCCGCGCCAGTCCAGCCCTTCACGCGGCCCGCGCGCGAACAGATTGCCAAGCGTCTCGCCGGCGATGAACAGGCCAAGCAGGATCAGACCGATGGAAAAGCCTGCATGCAGGTTTCCCCACAGCGCCATCATGACGGGATAAACCCAGATACGCCGGCTGGGACGCCGCACCTCTCCCCACAGCAGCCAAACGGCGACGGCGCTGAAGAAGAACGAGAACATCTGTGGCCGGGCCGACCAGAAGACAGCGGCCGTTGCGGCCCCCAACACGACCGCAAAGGCCCGCAGATAGGTGTTTCCCCGGCAGGTGAGAAAGACGAAGACCATGCCGCCGGTCGCCAGCAGCGCGGTGTAGACAGCCAGCCCGGCAAAGCCCGCCCGCCAGAAGACAGCCATCACCACCTGCGCCGCCCAACTGTGGTTGAGCCACGGCTGGCCGGCCATCGTGTGCGACAAGGTGTCGGACGAAACC
>JAEURB010000482.1 GCA_016788435.1 Anaerolineae bacterium
ATGGCGCGTACAATCTGGCGCGGGAATTGCTGCGGCTGGCGGGAGACCAAGCATGATCGAACTGATCGCGCTGCTGTTCGTGATGACGGTGCTGTGGGGCGTGTTCGGCTTCTTCCGGGGGCTGAACCGCGAACTGATCGCGACTGCCGGCATCATTCTCGCCATGTTCGCGCTGTTCCAGTTTGACAGCCTGATCCGCACGACCCTGCTCGGCGGAGTGAGTACCGATCAGGTCTTCCTCATCCAGACGCTAATCTTCGTCATCATCGTCTTCTTCGCCTATCGAACGCGCACCTTTTTCGGCCGTGATGTGGGCCGCGACGGGCGCAACACCAGCCAGAACAGTGTCCTTGGCGCGCTGGTGGGCGCGCTGAACGGCTACCTGATTTGGGGCACCATCTGGTACTTCATGGATATCAACGAGTATCCGCTCTCGCCCTACATCATCGCTCCAGCCCCCGGTTCGGTGAGCGATCAGGCACGTAACGCCCTGCCACTGGTCTTTCTCGGCGGCGGCCCCACCGGCAACGGCGACCTGCTGGCCGTACTCGTCATCGTGATGTTCGTCATCGTGCTGGCGCTGATTTAGCGCAAAGTGCTGAGCACTGAGCAAAAAGAAGTGGCAGGCGTTGGCTAGGTGGCGTCAAACCCTTGCAGCGTGATCGGGGCGAAACCACAATCGTCCTCAGCACTCAGCACTCAGCACTCAGCACTCAGCACTCAGCACTGTTTTTCCTCTGGAGGCCCTCTCATCTCCCTCATCACCTTTCCACCCGGCGCGCGGCTGCACTTTGTCGGCATCGGCGGCGTGGGCCTGAGCGCGATTGCCCGTGTGCTGCTGGAGCGTGGCTACCGCATTTCCGGCAGTGACCGCGCGCCGGGCGCATATGCCGAGGCGCTGGCCCGTGACGGTGCGTTGATCTTCAGCGGGCACGACGCCGCGAATGTGGCGGGCGCTGATGCCGTGATCATCTCGTCGGCCGTGCATGACAATCCTGAAATCGCGGCGGCGCGGGCGGCAGGCATCCCGGTGTACAAACGCAGCGACATGATCGCCGGGCTGATGGGCGGCCAGATGGTGATCGCGGTCGCTGGTTCGCATGGCAAAACGACGACCACCGCCATGATCGCCCACATCCTGAGCGCGGCGGGTCTGCAACCCGGCTATATCATCGGCGGCACGCTCAAGAGCGCGGGCGTCAACGCCGCAGCCGGGGCGGGGCGCGTTTTCGTCATCGAGGCCGACGAGTACGACCATATGTTCCTCGGCCTGCGCCCGAATGTGGCAGTCATCACCAACGTCGAGTGGGATCATCCCGACTTCTTCCCGACGGCGGATGTCTTCTACGGCGCGTTCGCGCAGTTCGCGGCGCTGCTGCCGCCCGGCGGGGTGCTGATCGCCTGCGCCGACGACATGGGCGCTAATCGGTTGGCGGAAGAACACGCTGGCCGTGTGAACGTTCAGACCTACGGAGCGAATGAATCGCCGGGCTGGGCGCTGCGCGGCATTCAGGCGGTAGATGGTTGCTATCGGGCGGATTTAATGTCCGCCGCGAGCGAGGCGGCGCGGCTGGAACTGGCGGTGCCGGGGCGCGTCAACCTGCTCAACGCGGCGGCAGCGGTCATCGCGGCTAGCACCGTGGGCGTACCCCCGGCCGAGGCGGCTGCGGCATTATCCACCTTCACTGGCGTCGGCCGCCGCTTCGACCTGATCGGTGAGGTGGCGGGGGTCGCCGTGATTGATGATTACGGCCACAACCCGGCCAAGATCCGCGCTACGCTGGCGGCAGCCCGCGCCCGCTACCCCGAACGCGACATCTGGGCGGTGTGGCAACCGCACACCTTCAGCCGCACGCAAACGTTTCTGGCGCAGTATGCCGAGGCGTTCGAGGATGCCGATCATGTGCTGGTGGCGGAGATTTACGCGGCCCGCGAAGCACCTGTGCCCGCCGTGACTGGCGCAGCGGTGGCGGCGGCCCTGCACCATCCAGACGCCCGTTTCACTCCCTCGTTTGCAGCGGCGGTGGATTCGCTGGCGAACGAGGCGCAGCCCCCGGCGGCAGTCGTGCTGCTCAGCGCCGGCGACGCCAACCGCATCGGCCCGGCCCTGCTGCAGCGGTTGAGCGAGGAGCCGTAAGCCCGTCGCCTCGCTGCTCGCCTCAGCGATTTACCATTCCCGCCCGTAGTTTTCGCCCAGCTTGGCCAGCGCCGCCTGCTCGAGGTCAATCTCGTGCAGGCTGGCGATTTGCAGCAGATAAAGCAGCACGTCGGCTAGCTCACCCGCGAGCGCGCCGGCGTCGGCGGCTGTTTCGCCCCACTGGAAATGTTCGAGGACTTCGGCGGCTTCCAGGGACAGCGAAATGGCGAGACTGCGCGGCGTTTGCGGGTGCGGCGAACCTGGCGCGTACCAGCCCTTGGCTTCAACGAAGGCGTGCATGGCTGCTTCGAGGTCTTTCAGTTCCATCGCTGAACTCCCATGCTGCCACAACCAAAATCACCCCAGAGGCACAGAGTTCACAGAGATTTTCTCAGCGTCCTCTGTGCCTCTGGAGTGAGGATCAGCCCTGATTTCCGGCGTTGACCTGATTCAGCACGTTGAGCGTGGCCTGTGCAGCCTGGGCCAGTTGCTCGGCGGCGCTGATGGTGGCCGGGTTATCGCCGCCCTGCGCGCCGTAATCGCCAAACTGGGCATGATTGCCGCCCTCAATCGGCACGAACGTGGTGCCGGCGGGAAGGATGTTGGCCGCTGCCTGAACCTGCGCGGAGGTGGCAATGCCGTCATTCGTGCCATAGACAGACGTGGCGATGCCATTCCAGCCCGACAAATCGGCATTGGGGTACGCGCCAAACAGTACCAGCCCGCTGATTTGATCGGGGTGTGCCGCCACGAACTGACCGGCCATCGCGCCGCCGAGCGAGTGCCCGCCGATCACCCAGTTCGTGATTTCCGGGTGCGTGTCGATCACAACCTGCGCCGCGTTCGGGTTCATCACCGCAAGGTCGAGCGGCATTGGCGTGACGAAGACCGGGTAGCCGCTGGCGGCGATGGCCGAGGCGAACAGCGCATAGGCCGTGGCATCCACAAACGCGCCAGGATACAGGATGAAGCCGGTGCTGGCCTTCGACGCATCAACCGCCGAACCGGCAGGCGCGAAGCTGATGAATCCGCTGGTCGTGGATACCTGAACCTGCGGGCCGCCTTGCATGGCGGTGTTGGCGGCCGGAGAGGCATTGCTGCTGAAGGTATAGAGCAGCGCGCCGATCGTCATGAGCAGGAGCAGGATCATGACGGCGAGCAGCACGTAGCTGGGCCAGCGGTTGTGCGGTTTGAGCGATTCTGAAACGGTCATTTTCAGTCCTTGTTAGGCAGGGTAGGGCGCGGAATACGCCCGGCAGCAAACTGCGCCAGTATACGCTGGAACTAGTCTGCACTGAGAGGCTGGTTGTGAGCGAATCAGGAGAGAATTGGGGCGTTCACGGGATGGCGCGTCAATACGCGTTCTCGTCGCGGCGCAGCACGGTGCTGACGATGGTGCGGATGATGATCTTGATATCCAGCCACAGCGACCAGTTTTCGACGTACCACAGGTCGTAAGTGGTGCGCTCGGCGATGCTGGTATCGCCGCGCAATCCGTTGACCTGCGCCCAACCGGTCATCCCGGCCTTCTCTCGGTGACGTTCCATGTAGCGCGGGATGTTGCTGCGGAACTGCTGCACGTAAACCGGACGTTCCGGCCGTGGCCCGACCAGGCTCATCTCGCCGAGCAGGACGTTGACTAACTGCGGCAGCTCGTCCCAGTTGGTGCGGCGCATGAAGCGGCCAATCGGCGTCACACGCGGGTCGTTTTCGGTCGTCCAGCCTGGCCCAGCGACCTCAGCATCGGGCCGCATGGAGCGGAACTTGACCATCTCGAACGGACGGCCATCCAGCCCCATGCGCTCTTGGGTGTAGAACACCGGGCCGGGCGAGGTGAGCTTGATGATGATGGCAGTGAGGAGCAGGAACGGCGATAGCAGCACCAGCCCAACCAGCGAAACAATCAGGTCGAGGCTGCGCTTGAGGCTGAGCCGCCAGCCGCGCAGGCGCATATCGCGCACCGTCAGCAGCGGGATATCACCCAGTTCGCCCACGCTCAGATCGCCGGCAATATAGGCGAACATGTCCGGGTAAACCTTGATATCCACCCGCCCGCGCTGGCAAAGCGTGATCAGGTCAAGCAATTCGTTGCGCTGCTCGTCGGGCAGGGCGATGATGACCTGTTCGACGCGGTAGTTATCAATCAGCTCGGGCAACTCGTGGCGGTCGCCGATGACGGCCACACCAGAAACGCGCTCGCGTTTCATCGGCTGGGTGGTGACCATGCCGATGATCTCGTAGCCGAGTTCCGGGCTGGTCTTGATTTTGCGCGTCAGATCGCGGGCGACCTTGCCCACGCCGACGATCAGCAGGTTATCGCGGATCAGGCCCCGGCGGCGCAGGCGGTGTTGAATCGAGCGCACGAACTCGCGGCCAAGCGTGACCAGCACGACGCTGAACAGCACGACGTAGAAGAACATGCTGCGCGGGTAATCCACCGCGTTGAACAGCGTGTTCTTGAAGACGATTTCCTGCAGGCCGTTGACGAGCAGCGCGCCGATGCTGACCAGAATCAGCACGTTACGTGCGGTGTCAATCCGGCTGACGGCGCGTGGCTGGTGATACATCCTCCCGAAATAGAACAGGACGAGGATGACTGTCACCTGCATGATCAGCGTGGGCAGATAGAGCGCGATGCCGGGCGGATTGGCCGGAATCGTGAACAATGGCAGCACCAGGCGCGCCTGATAGCCGAGCAGGAAGGCCACCACCAGCATCATGATGTCGCTGGCGTACAGCATGGCCGTGATGACGGCCTTGAGACGGTCTGAGCGGTGGGCGGCGGCTACGTAGCGGGCAGGGGGACTGAGGGCCGCCGTATCTCCGGCCACAGCTTCCCCCCGCTTTTCACCAGCAAGCCCCCCAGAATCAGGCTGTGCATCCAAAGCGGCGTGGTTGCCCGGTAGTGCTTCCGGTAGAAGATCAGCATCGCCCGGTAGAACTCGAACTGCGCCCGCTGGCTCTGCCGGCTGGCCGCCCGCTTGACGTGCTTCACCACCACCTGCGGATGGTAGATGATCGTCCATCCCGCCTGCCGAATTCGAAACGCCCAATCAAGATCCTCCCCGTACATGAAGAAGCTTTCGTCGAGCAGCCCGGTCGCTTCCACCGCCTCGCGCCGGATTTGCATATAGGCGCCGACGACCGAGTCGACTTCTGCTTCCTGGTCCGGGTCCAGATACGTCATATTGTAGCGCGCAAAACGCGGGCTGTTTGGGAAC
>JAEURB010000055.1 GCA_016788435.1 Anaerolineae bacterium
ATTCCCCTACGCGCCGGGGTTCAGACCAGCCGCGCTCTTTCCCGACCGACCAGACGTGTACGTTTCCGGCCACGTCGAGGCGTCCCACCCGCATCGTGATGACATCCACCGCTTCGTAGTGGGCGGCCAGCCGGTTTACCCAAACGGTTGTGAAGCCCAGCACCGGATCATCAGCGTCGGTGGCAAGGTTGAAGACGAGCAGGCGGGTCATGCCCGCTTCCCCAGCGTGGCGGCCTGCTCCCAAAGCGCCACCCATCGCGCCGGGTAATCATCGGCGTTGTACTCGCTGAGGGCAAGCTTCTGCGCTGCCGCGCCATACTGCGCCCGCCGTTCGGGGTCGCGCAGCAGGGCGACGATCTGATCGGCGAACTGGCGGCCGAGGTCTTCGTGTTCGGGCAGAAATACGCCGGTTTCGCCATCTCGCGCCATCTCCGCCACCCCGCCGCGCCCGCTGGCCACTAGTGGCAACCCAGCCGCCGCCGCTTCCATCAGCACGCGACCGAATCCCTCATAGGCCGATGTCAGGACGTAGAGATCGGCCACCTGATAGTAGACCGGCAGTTCGGCATGCGGCACGCGGCCTGTGAAGGTGACGTGATCCCTCAGACCGATAGACGCGGCCAGCGCCGGCAGGTCCTGTTTCGAGCGTGCCAAATCACCGACGAACAGCAGGTGCGCGTTCGGTATCTCCTCACGGGCGAGGGCGAAGGCGACCAACAGCATCGGCGCGCGCTTGAATGGCACCGGGTAACCAACCCAGATCACGACTGGCGCGCCTTCCGCGATGCCCAGTTCGGCGCGTTTGGCGCGCAGCACATCGTCCGGCAGCCGTTCAGCGAACGCGGCCGAGGCTGTCCCCAGCGGCAGGGCCGCGACGCGCTCAGCCGGGAACTGGCGGCGCAGCAGCGACTGGAGGGACGACTGATTCACCGTTCGCACGAAGTCACTGCGGCCGATCACCCAGCGCGCCAGTAGCGACAGCCCCCGGTTGCGCAGCGGGTGCTCGGCCATCCAGTCCGGATTATCGAGGACCGTTGAATGATCCTGAGTGATCAACGGGGGGGCATTCAGGCGGCTCCGCAGGCGCACCCCGGCCACGCCGGTCAGGAACAAATCTTGACTGATGATCACGTCGGCCGGCCGGCCGCTTTCGCGCACGGCCTGTTCGGCCGCGGCGGCGGCGGCGGCAGGCAGACCGATGCGGCTGGCTGCGACCGGAATGATCGTCAGCGGGCCGTCCACGATGCGCTGGCCCGCGCCGGGCACGATCACCGTCAGCCGCCCGGCTAACGCAGCATAGGCGCGGTGGCGGGAATAGCCCTCGCTGGCGGGGTTGGCCAGCGCCGAATCGAAGCTGATCATCACGGCGTGCATAACGCGCATTGTAGCCCGGCCCCGCCCCGGCTGGAACGGCCGGGTTTGCCTTGCCTCAGCCGCTGGTGGGCTTGAGCGCGACGATCTGCGCGCTGTGTTCGGTTTCGACCGAGCGCAGCACCCGCCAATCTTCGAACTGTGCCGCCAGTTCGCCCGGTTCAAGCAGGAACGCCCTGTTGAACGTCGGATTTACTTGCAGGTAGCCGGTATGGAACGTTTCGTAGATGATGCGCCCGCCGGGCAGCAGCGCCGCACGCAGTACGGGGAAGAGGGAACGATTCAGGAAGCGGAAGACGGCGATCAGCCCGGCGTTTTCCGCTTCGAGGATGGGCGCATCGAGGTCCATCAGTAGAAAGTTGACCGTGCGCAGCCCGCGCCCCCCTGCCTCCTCACGGGCTTGGGTGAGCGCGACGCGTGACCCGTCAATCAGGTCGGCGCTGTAGCCCTGTTCGGCCAGCCACAGTCCGTTCTGGCCGCGCCCGCAGGCGATGTCGAGCGCGCGGCTGCGCTGCGTGCCGTCAGCGCGGGCAGGCGGCGTGTATTGGAGCAGCAGCGGGTCGGGTGCGGGAAATGGTCCTCCCGCGCGGCTTGTGAAGATCTGGTCCCAGCGCTGGCGCTCGGCAAGGCTCAACGAACGTCAGCCTTTCCCGGCGTAAACGGGCCGGTAATCGAGCGCGTCTGGGACGGCGTCCATCGCTTCCCGGTCACCGGCATACAAGGCCGCGCTCGGGCGGCGCTGAAGCCTGCTCAATACCTGATAGGCGTCGCGCAGCGGCACGAAATCGGGGTTGCCCCATGCCGGGATGCCGAGCGCCGTGAGCAGGGCAGCCAGCCTGCGTCCATCGCGGCTGTTCCAGTCGGGCGGGTTGCCCTGCAGCGCCGCCACCGCTGCCGCCTGGTCGCCGCCCGCTTTCTTCAGCAGACCGCCGCTCAGCTTGTCGAGCATGGCTTGCGCCTGTTTTGGATTGGCGTTCATGGCCTGAATGTCAGCCGGAAGCGCGGCGAAGACGGTAGGCGCGGGCGTTTGAACAGGCCCTGCCGCTGGAAGATCATCCCCATCCGGCGGCGTGATACCGAAGATCGACTCGACGCTGCCCTGCGCGCCGTTGGCCCATGCCTCGACTCGGGTCGCGCTCCCTACCAGCACCGTCCAAACCAGCGGCGCGCTCTGGCTGACCGCTGGTAGCAGGGCCGGGTCTGGCTGGCCGAGTACGCGCACCCAGCCATCGCGCACCGGGCTGATGAACAGCCGCACGGCGTTCGGATACGAGCGCCCGGGCGCGCCGGAAAACGGGTTGAAGAGATTGTAACCGGCGGCCGATGCGGCCTGTGCGAGCGACTCGCTGATGGCAGCAGCATCGCCGCTGCGAAAGTACAGGCTGCTCCAGACTTCGCTCATTCTGCTGCCTCCAGCGTCAGCAGTGCGCCGCTGTCGCGGAATCCAAGCCCCCGCAGCAGTGCCCGGCCCTCCACCTCTGCGGCATCGGCGAACAGCAAGTCTATCCCCAGCGCGGGCGCGGCGCAGGCGGCGGTCAGCAGCAGGGAGGCGTTGGTTGGGTCTTCGCCGGCTGCCGTTCCCTGCCAGGCGAGCAAACGCGCCGCGCGCCCGCCCACCGCGCCGAACCGCGCTGCTCCCGCAATCTCGCCGTTCCAGCCCAGCAGC
>JAEURB010000098.1 GCA_016788435.1 Anaerolineae bacterium
TGCTGCTCGATCAGGCGCTGGCCTATGACCCCGACCTGATCCTGTGGCCTGTCACACTGGAGAGCCTGCCGGTGAGCGGGCAGCTTGACGCGCCTATCGTCCAGCGCAACCCCGAAGCCACCCGCGCACTGATCGCCGCAACTGGCCTCACCAGCGCCGCGCCCGATGACCCGCGCTTTGTCGAGCACACGTTCCTCGACCGCACTATCGCCGGTTCGCGCCGCGCGCTGGCCGACCTGCTGCGCCTGCAAATGTTCGGCATCGCCTGGGCCGGCACGGGCGTTGACCAGATCTACCCGGAGTACACCCCGCGCGCCAACGATCTGGAAGCATCTGAGATATGGCACGGCCTGACGCCGGAAAGCGGCCTTTCGGAAGCCGATCTCGCCTTCGACGTGCTGGCGGCGGGTGCGGAACGGGCAGGGGAGGTGCCGGTTTGGTTTGTCAACGAGCCGATCTTCCGCGCCGATGGGGCGAACAGCGATTTGCGCTACAACGCCTGGTATCCGCGCTGGGCCTACGATCAGTACCGAATGCTGCTGGCGGAACAGGCGCAGGAAAATGGCTGGCCGCTGCTCGACCTGTGGGATGCCGTGCCGCCCGCCGAGTTCACCGATAGCCCGGTGCATCTCACCCCGGCCGGATCGGCTCTGATGGCGGAAAGAGTCGAGGCGTGGCTTCGCGCTGGCGGGGCGGATTTTGGGAGGGCAACTTTCCCGCTGACAGTTGGTTCGGGCCAAATGCTGGACGCTGGTACAATGAAGGCCAATCGCAGGTGATGTAGAGAAGCGCCCTTTTTGTGAGGAGTGTTGCTCATGACTGGAAACCCGCCTGTGGATGTGCAGGCGTTCGGACAGAGTATCTGGTACGACAATATCCGGCGCAGCCTGCTCGACAGCGGCGAACTGCAGCGCATGGTCAACGAGGATGGCATCCTCGGCGTCACCTCGAACCCCACCATCTTTCAGAAGGCGATTGGCGAGTCGGCTGATTACGACCCGGCCATCCAGACCATGCTCGACCTCGACGCTTACGCCATTTACGAGCGGCTGGCCATCGAGGACATTCAACGCGCGCTTGATATTCTGCGCCCGGTCTATGACCGGACGGGTGGCCGCGATGGCTACGTCAGCCTTGAGGTATCGCCGCTGATCGCCGACGACACCGAAACCACCGTCGCCGAAGCGAAGCGGCTGTACGCGGTCGTTAACCGCCCGAACGCGATGATCAAGATTCCGGCGACCGAGGCGGGCATCCCGGCCATCGAGGAGTCCATCGCGGCCGGGGTGAATGTCAATGTGACGCTGATTTTCGGCATCGAAAGCTACTTGAAAGTCGCTGAAGCCTATGTCTGTGGCCTCGAACGGCTGCACGCGGCGGGCGGCGATGTGTCCGACGTCGCTTCGGTGGCGAGCTTCTTCCTCAGCCGGATTGATACGGCGGTAGACCGCATTCTTGACAACAACATTCGCGCGGCGCTCGGCCGCGATGTCGAGCGGGTATCGGTCAACAACCGGCTCAAGGGCAAGGCGGCCACCGCCAACGCCAAAATCGCCTACAAGCACTTTACGCGGATATTCTATGGTGAGCGCTTCGCAGCCTTGCGCGCACTCGGCGCGGAGAATCAGCGCCTGCTCTGGGCCTCGACCGGAACCAAGAATCCCGCCTACTCCGATACGATGTACCTCGATAACCTGATTGGACGCGATACCGTCAACACCGTGCCGCCTGATACGCTCCGCGCCTTCAAGGATCACGGCGTCGCCGCTGATACGCTTGGAAGTGGCCTGGATGAGGCCGAGGCAGTGCTGGGCCAGCTCGCTGAAATCGGCGTGAATATGGAGCAGGTCACCTACCGGCTTCAGGTGGATGGAGTCGAGGCCTTTTCCGAGTCGTTTCACAACCTGCTTGAACAGGTGGATGCCCGGCGAAATATGCTGGCGGCGGGTGTCATCCAGCGTCAGGAGGCCGCCGTTGGCGCGCACAGTAGCGCGGTCGCGGCAACAATCCGCGACCTGGATGTGCTGAAGTTCAACGCGCGCATCTGGGACAAGGACGGCACGCTGTGGAAAGACAACCGGCAGGTAGCGGCCCGTATCGAGGAACGGTTAGGCTGGCTGGATGTGGGCCAGACGATTGACCTCGGCCGGTTGAACGCGCTCAGGGAAGCAGCACAACGCGGCAATCTCGACGCTGTGGTGGTACTGGGGATGGGCGGGCCGGGCCTCGCACCTGAAGTGCTGGGTCAGACCTTTGGGCGTCAGCCGGGCTTCCCGCGCCTGCTGGTACTGGACAGTACCAGCCCGACGGCGATCCAGAATATTGAGCAGACCATAGATCTGAAGCGTACGGTCTTCGTCGTCGCCAGCAAGAGCGGCAGCACGATGGAAACCGACACGCTGTATCACTATTTTTTCGAGCGTACCGGCCGGAATGGGGCGCAATTCATCGCCATTACCGACCCGAATATGCCGCTTGAAGCCGAGGCGCGCGCCAACCGCTTCCGTGACATCTTCCTCAATCCACCTGATATCGGTGGCCGCTACTCCGCGCTAAGTTATTTTGGCCTCGTGCCTGCGGCGCTCGCTGGGCTAGATCTGGATCGGTTGTGGACCAGCGCCGAGCGTATGCTGAAAGCCTGTGGCCCCAAAATCGCAGGTAAGGATCATCCGGCCATCACGTTAGGCGCGATTTTGGCGGCGCTCGGTCAGAAGGGGCAGGACAAGCTCACGATTCAAACCAGTCCTTCGATTGCGGCCCTCGGCAACTGGATCGAGCAACTGGTGGCCGAAAGCACCGGCAAGGATGGGCGCGGGCTACTGCCGGTGGTTGGCGCGACGGTGGGCAGGCCGCACGACTTCGCCACTGACCGCCTGTTTGTCTATCTGCGCGTAGACGATGACCAGAATGACGAACTGGATGCGGGGATGGCTGCGCTCCAGGGCGCGGGCCAGCCGGTCGTGACCATCAGACTGGAAGACCCCTGGCAAATCGCTGGCGAATTCTTCCGCTGGGAGTTTGCGACGGCTGTCGTCGGCCGCCTGTTCGCCATCAACCCCTTCGACGAGCCGAACGTGGTCGAAGTCAAGCAGCACACGGCGCGCCTGCTCGAACAATATATGGCGCAGGGGAGCCTGCCGGCGCTGCCGGTGGTTGGCGAAGTGGGCAGCGTCCGCCTGATCGCCGGCGAACAAAACGCGCGTATGCTGCACGAACAATGCCAGCATCACGGCTTTGACGCCGGGAATGTGGTGGAATTGCTGGCGGCCCTCATCAACGGCACGGCGGCGGGTGATTACATCGCGCTGCTGGCTTATCTGCCGATGACCGATGCCCATCTGTCGGCGCTGGAGGAGATTCGGCGGCGTATCCGTCATGTCTCGCGCCGGGCGGTGACGCTCGGCTTTGGGCCGCGTTACCTGCACAGCACGGGCCAGTTCCATAAGGGCAGCGCGAATAACGGGGTCTTCCTGCAAATTACGTGGGATGATCCGGTGAGACTGCCCATTCCCGGCCGGCCGTATCCGTTCGAGGTACTGTTCAGGGCGCAGGCCGATGGTGACCTCGAAGCCTTGCAGCAGAAGGGACGGCGCATCGTTCGCCTGCAAACGGGCAGTGACGCGGCGGCGGCCCTCGACGTGCTGTCTGAGGCCGTCGAGCTGGCGGCCCAGCGGCGGCTGTAGCGTTCAGCGCGTGGATACTCCCGGCGCGAATGAATATCCTTCGCGCCTCGTCGTTCTGTGAATCTTCACCAATCGGCGTTGAGTTGGGTAAGCACTGGCCGTCATTGTGCGTCTGGTGCAGGTGAAGTCAGATGATAGGCAGGAGTAGCACAGTTGAAGACGCCGAGAACCCGTAACATTCTGCTGGCTGCTGTCGCGGTTGTGGTGCTTGCCCTCGCGGTCCTGTTGATTGCACGCCCGGCCAGTGTGCCACCGGCGCAAGCCGCAAGCGCGGGCGGCAGTGCGGATTCCGCTGCGGTCACATCTGGCCTGATTAGCCCGCAGCAGTACACGGCGCAATATGTGGATGGTGGCGCGGCCCATCAGTTGGTGGATGTGCGGACGCCAGAAGAGTTTGCCAGCGGCCACCTGCCGGGCGCGGTCAATATTCCGCTGCAGGAACTGCCGGGCCGCCTCGGCGAAATTGCGGTTGGTGAGCCAGTCGTGCTGTACTGCCGCAGCGGGAATCGCAGCGGCCAGGCGGCGCAGCTTCTGGCCGGCGAAGGCTACACGCAAATACTTGATTTGGGTGGCA
>JAEURB010000117.1 GCA_016788435.1 Anaerolineae bacterium
TTTCCCCCGGTCAGGAGGTCGTCCGGAAGATGAGTGTCGCACTCGAAATTCGCAATCTGCATGTGAATGTGGAAGACAAGCCCATTCTGCGCGGCGTGAATCTCACCATCAAGCAAGGTGAAGTCCACGCGCTGATGGGGCCGAACGGTTCGGGCAAGAGCACGCTCGCCAACGCGCTGCTGGGCAACCCAGCCTATGAAATCACGGCTGGGCAGGTGATCTTCGACGGCAAGGATCTGATGGAGATGGCGGCCGATGAGCGCAGCCGCGTTGGCCTGTTCCTCGCCTTCCAGTACCCGGTATCAATTCCAGGCGTCACGCTGGCTAACTTCCTGCGCCTGGCCATCAACGCGCGCATGAAGGCGGCCGACCCAGACAGCAAGGGTATTTCCGTCTCCGACTTCCGCAAGCTGATGAAGGCGAAGATGGACATGCTCGGCATGGATCACAGTTTCGCCGGCCGCTACCTGAACGAAGGCTTCAGCGGCGGCGAGAAGAAGCGCGCCGAGATCCTGCAAATGGCCGTGCTTCAGCCCCGCATCGCCATTCTGGACGAAACCGACTCGGGCCTCGACATTGACGCGCTGCGCGTGGTGTCGGAAGGCGTGAATACGCTGCGCGGGCCCGACCTCGGCGTGCTGGTCATCACCCATTACCAGCGCATTCTGAACTACATCCAGCCGCAGGTCGTGCACGTCATGTACCAGGGGCGAATTGTCGAGAGCGGTGGACCGGAACTTGCGCTCAAGCTGGAAGAAGCGGGTTACGACTGGATCCGCGAGCAGGTGGCCGAATAGGCCCCGTGCAGGAGGAGGATTCTCATGGTGGACTCACTCGTCCAAGGCACCAAGCAGCTCACGGAAGCAGAGGCCAACCTCTCTGGCGTGCGCACGTCATACGAGGAGAAATACGGCTTCCACGACTCCGAGACCGAATATGCGTTCAAGAGCCAGAAGGGCCTGAACGCTGACATCGTGCGACAGATCAGCAAGATGAAGAACGAACCGGCCTGGATGACCGAATACCGCCTCAGGGCGTACGAAATCTTCCTGTCCAAGCCGATGCCCGAATGGGGCGCTGATCTCAGCGGTATCAACTTCGACGACATCTACTACTTCGTGCGCGCCTCCGACAAGCTGGGCCGCGACTGGAACGACGTGCCGGAAGATATCAAGAACACGTTTGACCGGTTGGGCATCCCCGAGGCCGAGCAGAAGTATCTGCAAGGTGTGACGGCGCAGTACGAGTCCGAGGTCGTCTATCACAGCATCCGCAAGGACCTGGAGAGCAAGGGCGTCATCTTCACCGACATGGACTCGGCGCTGCGCGACTATCCCGACCTGGTGAAGGAGTACTTCGGCACCATCATCCCGTCGGCCGACAACAAGTTCGCGGCCCTCAACAGCGCGGTTTGGTCGGGCGGGTCGTTCGTGTACGTGCCGAAGGGTGTGCACGTTGAAATGCCGCTGCAGGCCTATTTCCGCATCAACACCAAGAACATGGGCCAGTTCGAGCGGACACTGATCATCGTCGAAGAGGGCGGCTACGTGCATTACGTCGAAGGCTGCACCGCCCCCAGCTACAGCGAAGATAGCCTGCACAGCGCAGTCGTCGAGATCATCATCAAGGATGGCGGGCGCTGTCGCTACACGACCATCCAGAACTGGTCGAATAATGTCTACAACCTCGTCACCAAGCGCGCCATGGCCTACAAGAAGGCCACGATGGAGTGGGTGGATGGCAATCTCGGCAGCAAGGTGACGATGAAGTATCCGGCCGTCATTCTTGCGGGCGAGGGTGCCCACGGTGAAGTGCTGTCCATCGCCTTCGCGGGCAAGGGCCAGCACCAGGATGCCGGGGCCAAGATCACGCATCTCGCGCCCAATACGACCAGCCAGATTATCAGCAAGTCCATCAGCAAGGATGGCGGTCGCGCCAGCTATCGTGGCCTGCTGCGGATCGTCGAAGGTGCCGATAACGTGAAAAGCAACGTCGTGTGCGATGCGCTGCTGCTGGATGATCGCAGCCGAAGCGACACGTACCCGACTATCGAGTGCGACGCTAAACGCGTGACGATGGGACACGAGGCGTCGGTCAGCCGCGTCGGCGAAGACCAGCTCTTCTACGCGATGACGCGCGGCATGAGCGAGGACGAGGCCAACGCCATGATCGTCAACGGTTTCATCGAGCCGCTCGTCAAAGAGCTGCCGATGGAGTACGCGCTCGAACTCAACCGGCTGATTCAGATTCAGCTTGAAGGCTCAATCGGCTAACGCCCGGCGTAGCTGATGGTCAAGGAGATAAACGACTGTGGTGGCAGCTATTCAAGGCCGCACGCGGGCCGCGCAAACGCCTGTCTGCACGATTGACGATGTCAAGGCGCTGAGTGAGCGCAATCAGGAACCCGCCTGGCTGCGCGAAAGCCGGCTTGCGGCGTGGGAATTGTATGAAGGAATGCCTATGCCGGGCCGTAACGACGAGGCTTGGCGGCGCACCGACTACCGGGGTATCCGCTGGAACGAGGCTGGCCGCGTCATTTCTGCGCCGGGCGGCCTGCACCAGGTTCCCGCCGAGAGCCTCGAACCGCTGATCGGTGATGAACAGGGCGGCACAATCGTTTTCGTGGACGGCAAACTGGTGCAGTTCGACCTGCACCCGTCGCTGGCCGCCCAGGGCGTAATCGTGGCCGACTTGCTGACGGCCGCGAAAGAGCACGAAGACCTGGTCCGCCCGCGCCTGATGACGCAGGCCGTACTGCCCCATGAAGGCAAGTTCGCGGCGCTGCACGCGGCGCTGTGGACGCATGGCGTGTTTGTTTACGTGCCGCGCAATCTGGCCGTCGAACTGCCGATCCATGTGGTGATGTTCAACAGCCAGCCCGGCCAAACGATGGGCCATGTGCTGGTCACGCTTGATGAGAACGCGCAGGCGACCGTGCTGGTGGACTATGCTTCCGACAGTGCCGATCAACAGTCGCTGTTTGTGGGCGCGACCGAACTGCTGGTGGGCGACTACGCCAACCTCAAGTACGTGTGTCTGCAAGACTGGAACCGCGACACCTACGAGTTCAGCACGCTGCGTGGGCGGATAGGCAGGGATGCCCGTCTTGACTGGGTGGTCGGCAATATGGGCGGCGAGTTCGTCAAGCAGTTCATCGAGATCGAGCTTGACGGGCAGGGCGCGTTTGGACGCGTGAGCGGCATGTTCTTCGCCGATGGCGTGCAGATGTACGACCAGGACACGCAGCAGGTGCATAACGCGCCGCTGACATCCAGCGACCTGTTGTTCAAGGGCGCGGCGAAAGACGAAGCTCGCACCGTTTGGCAGGGCATGATCAAGTCGCTGCCTAAAATGCAGAAGATTGACGGCTTCCAGGCATGTCGCAATCTGGTGCTGAGCGACGATGCACGGATGGACGCGATTCCGGGCCTTGAGATTGAGGCTGATGACGTGCGCTGCACTCATGCCGCAACCTTCGGTACGTTGGAGGAACAGCCGGTCTTCTATATGATGAGCCGTGGCATACCGCGTGAAGAAGCGGAACTCGCCGTTTCCGAGGGCTTCTTCGAGGAGCTGCTCGAGCGCATTCCGTTCCCGCGCGTGCAGGATCGCTTGCGCGAAGCCCTGGAGACCAAGATCCTCGGCCGCCGCCGCTCGTAAGCGCGGGGCTTCCCACTTTGGTACACCCGGCAGGGGCGAACGGTATCGCTGGAGCGAGCCTGCTCGCCCCTGCTGTTATTTCTGGTCTTCAACCGCCGTGCTTGTTTGTTCAGCGTGGCGGCAGGCAAAGGACGAACCCGCATGACGACTTCAACGCAGGGAGTCTTCAATATCGGGGCGGTTCGCGCTGACTTTCCGGCGCTTGCGCGTGAACATCACCCCGGTACGCCGCTGGTCTACCTCGACAATGCGGCGACCACCCAGAAGCCGCGCCAGGTGATTGACGAGCTTGACCGCTACTACCGCGAGTACAACGCCAACGTCCATCGCGGCATTCACTTATTAAGCGAAGAGGCGACGGCGGCCTACGAAGAGGCGCGGCTCAAGGTCAGGCGCTTCATCGGGGCGGCCAGCCGGCGCGAGGTCATCTTCACGCGCGGCACAACCGAAAGCCTCAACCTCGTCGCACAGGCGTGGGGCCGCGCCAACCTCGGGCCGGGCGACGTGGTGCTGTCCACCGTCATGGAGCACCATTCGAACATCGTTCCCTGGCAGATCCTGGCCGGGGAGAAGGGCTTCACGCTGCGCTTCCTGAGCGTGACGCCGGAAGGCAAGCTCGACCTCGACGAATATCAGCGGATACTCGCCAGCGAGCCGGTCAAGCTGGTGACGGTGGCGGCAGTCTCGAACGTGCTCGGGACGGTTAACCCGGTGGCGGAGATGGCGCGGCTGGCCCACGCGCATGGCGCGCTGATTCTGGTGGACGCGGCGCAGGCTGTTCCTCATATGGCGCTGAATGTACAATCGCTCGATGCCGACTTTCTCGCCTTCAGCGGGCATAAGATGGCCGGGCCGACCGGGATCGGCGTGCTCTATGCCAGGCGCGCGCTCCTTGACGCGATGCCGCCCTGGATGGGTGGTGGCGACATGATCAGCCGCGTGACGCTGACCGGCACGACCTGGAACGAGTTGCCGTACAAGTTCGAGGCGGGCACACCTTCGATTGCCGAGGCCATCGGGCTGGGTTACGCTGTGGACTATCTGACCGGACTGAGCATGGAAGCGGTTCACGCGCATGAACGGATGCTAACCAGCTATGCGCTGGAACGGCTGGCCGAGGTGCCGGGGCTGACCCTGTATGGCCCCGAAGCGGATGAGCGCGGGGCGGTGGTGGCATTCACGGTGCAGGGCATTCACGCGCATGACGTGGCCCAGGTGCTGGACATGCATGGGGTGGCCGTACGTGCCGGGCATCACTGCGCGCAGCCGCTGCACGATCACTTGGGCGTCGCGGCATCGGCGCGGGCCAGCTTCTATCTGTACAATACGACCGATGAGATTGACGCGCTGATTGACGGCCTGTATGCCGCCCGGCGCACGTTCCGCATCTAGTGCGGGGGCGCCCATGTACGACTTCTACCGCGAGAACATTCTCGACCACGGCCAGCATATGCGCCACAAGGGCCTGCTCGACCCCGCCTCGGTGGATGTCGAGGCCGATAACCCGCTGTGTGGTGACCACCTTCGCCTGACCCTGCGCGTGGATGAATCTGGCCGTGTGACCGATGTGGGCTGGGAAGGCGAGGGCTGCGCTATCAGCCAGGCGTCGGCTTCGATGCTTGGCGAGGAGCTGATCGGCAAGACGCTTGATGAGGTCAAGGCCATCAGCAAGGACGATATTTTCGAGATGATTGGTATTCCGCTCTCGATGAACCGTGTCAAATGTGGGCTGCTGTCTCTTAAGGTACTGACCATCGGCCTGTATAAGCTCGGCGTCATCGAGCATCCGGATGTCGCTGAGGAGGACGATGAGTGAGCGATGAATTCGTGACGGTTGGCCCAGCCAGTGATCTGCCGCCCGGTGAGCGGGCAGTCATACGCGTGGGCCGCGATTTTGTCGCGGTCTTCAACGTCGGTGGCCAGTTTTACGCGCTTGAAGATCGTTGTTCACATGAAGATTGGCCGCTTTCTGACGGCTATGTTTATGAGGCGGACCGCACCATCGAGTGCCGCCAGCACGGTGCGATCTTCGACCTGGCGACCGGAAAAGACCTCGCGCCGCCAGCGGTTTCACCCGTGAAGTGGTACGAAACTCGCGTTGAAGACGGCATACTGCAGATTGTTAAACGAAAGCAGGCCTGATGTTCAGGACGTTTGCGGAAGGACTGGCGGCCGGGCGTGCCTTGACGTTCGGGCATCGCGGCGCGCGCGCTTACGCGCCGATGAACACGCTCCCGTCGTTCGAAATGGCCCTGCACATGGGCGCGCACGGCATCGAGTTCGACGTGCGTCAAACGCGCGATGGGGATTTAGTGATCCTGCATGATCCCACTATTGACGGCACATCGAACGGGCATGGGGCGGCCGGGGAAATGACCTTTGCCGAACTGCGCGAATTCGACTTCGGCGGCTGGTTTCACGCCGAATATGCCGGTACGGCCATCCCCACGCTGGACGAGGTGTTTGAGGCGTTCGGCCAGCGCTTTCTAATGAACGTCGAGATCAAGAGCGAGCATTTGTCCGGCGGCGGCATTGAAGCGCGCGTGGCCGAGGTCATTGCCCGCCACCACCTCGAAGACCGCGTGCTGGTGTCGTCGTTCAATCTGCTCACCGTGTGGCGTTTTGGCCGGATCATGCCCCACGTGCTGCGCGGGATGCTCGTCGAGGGTGTCACGCCATTCGAACATGGACGGCTGCTTAAGGCGCTTGATGTTCGGGCGCTGCACCCGTATTACCCGTTCGTTGATGCGGAGTACATGCAGAAGGCGCGGGCGCTGGGGCTGGCTGTCAATACGTGGACGGTCAACGATCCGGCCGAGGCGCAGCGGCTGGCGGAACTCGGCGTGAGCGCAGTCATCACCGATCGGCCGGATACGATTCTGGCGGCGCTCGGCGCGTGATCCGGCTCTGGCGTTCGTCCGTCCGCTTCGGCTTCCGCCTGCTCTACCACGAGTTCGCCTTCAGCTACGATTTTGTGAGCTGGGTCGCCTCGATGGGGGCGTGGCGCTGCTGGGTA
>JAEURB010000121.1 GCA_016788435.1 Anaerolineae bacterium
TGGCCGTAATCCAGCCAGCGCCGCACGTAGGGGTTGGCGTTGGCGAGGCCATCGGCCTGCAGGAAGATCACCTGCTGGCGCGCGCCGCCGTCGGCCAGAACCAGCCCGATCCCGCAGTCCACCAGCCGGATTGGCGCGTCCTGGCGGTGCATCATGGTGGCGAGGATTTGCCAATCGGCCAACTCGCGGCCAGCGGGGTGCAGGTTGTTGGTACAAACGACCGAGGGGACACTCTGCGCGGTCATATCGAGATAGCGGGCCAGCGCGCCGATGCGCTCGTGGTAAGCGGCGCGCATTTCCGGCAGTTCCGGCCAGCGGGTATACAGGTCACGCGCTGTCCAGCCGATGTTGAACAGCACGAGGGCGGTGATCCCGCCGATGAAGGTCAGGCGCGCGGGCCGGGTCTTCATCCTCCGGAAGACGGTCACCACGCCGAGGCCGACGAAGAGGGCGATGACAGGCAGCAGGGACGAGAAATAGATGAAGCTGGGGCTGCCGGAGTGGAACAGCACCTGCGGCAGCAGCATGACCAGCGCCAGCAGGGCCAGCGCGAAGCGCGGTTTGCGGAAATTCAGCACGGCGGTGGCAATGCCAATGACCATCAGCACGCCGCTGACGAATTCAATCAGCGGACGGTTCGGGTAATTCCAGGCGGGATTGGGATCGCCATCGAAGACCAGGCCGCCGAGCCCGCGCACGAAGCTGGTGAGATTGACCGCACCGGCATCGAAGACGCGGCGCGAGCCTGATAGTGCCGGATTTTGCAGGCTGGCGATCAGATACGGGGTCGCTACGACGATCAGCAGTACCAGCGCGAACCACGTATAGCTGAACATGCGGCGCGTAAGCGGCTGACGGGTGAGCACCATATAGGCGATGAAGATGACGGCGACCAGCACGACGAAGAAGGCGGCTGGTGAGATATAGAAGCCGAGGCCGAGCAGGATGCCGAGTGAAGCGAACGTGAGCGTGCCGGGGTCGTGGCGCAGCGGCCGCCCGTGAATCGGGAAGGCGCGCGCCAGCAGGAGCAGCACCAGCGCGACGTAGGCCGGTATCGCCGCCTCGGCCACCGACGAGCGAGCGAGCAGGATGGCCAGCATATTGGCGGCCATCAGGCCCATCGCCGCCAGCCCCGCCGCCGGGCCGTAAAGCGTGCGGCCCAGTGAATAGACGGCAGCCACAGCGACCATACCGAGGAAGAAGGGCAGCATGCGGCTGGTGAAGAGGCCAACGCCGATGAAGCTGGTCAGGGCAGCTTGCGCCTGAGCGAACAGGCCTTCGCGCCCGCCCTGCTCCTCACCAAGGTCGTAAAATACCTCGATGCGGCCCTGGCGCGCAGTTTCCACCAGGCGCTGGGTCGTCAGTTCACGGTCGTTGAAGCCGGGGGGCAGCGCGGAAAGCGCCGTCAGGCGCAGCGCGGCGCTTGCCAGCAGAATCAGCACCGCCAGCCAGAAGGCGACGCGGCTCACTTTCAAAACACGAACTCCTGCAAGTTGAGCGAACCCCTGCCCTCATTCCCCTGCCCCTTCTGCCCGATGAAGAAGGGATGAACGCCGCGTATCGCGCGGGATTTCCCTGTCCACCTGACAAAGGGATAACGGGTGAGGACCATCTGTTTGACGGCCTTGGCAACCGGGCAGTTCATTTGTCTTCTTTCAGAGCGCCGTCGCCCAAGCCGTAAAAGCCAGCACCGCCACGCCAAACAGCAGCGTGATCCACGTCAGAATCGTCTCGCGCCGGGTCAGCCGGGCCGCTTCGGCCGGGTCGCCCTTGCCATGATCGGCCAGCAACTGCGCCCGTTCGAGGGCCGGCGCGGTGCCAAACTGGAGCAGCAACCCGAACAAGATCATACCGAGAAAGGCGAGATGCTTGAGCAGCATCGCCACGCTCCACTCGTTGCCGAATTGTAGCATGCCCTCGTAGTGCTCATCGCCGGACATTTGGATGAAGCCGGTGAGGAGCAGCACGACGAGCGCGAAGTTCGTCCACGGCACGAAACGCTTGCGAATCATGCGCCAGAAGGCGTGGGTTTGGGCCTGTTCGCCGAGCGTTGTGCGGGCCGCCGGCACGACCAGTAGCAGCAGCGTGGCGAGGCCGCCGACCCAGATGACGGTGGCGATGAGATGGACAAAGTAGCTAATGGCAAGGGCGGATGGGGGCAAGTCCCAAAGCCTCCGGGCTATCAGGCGCGCGCGGCGGGCGGAAGTCAGATCCGCAGTACTTGGCCATGTTCGCCAGTTCAATGTACGCGGGGCGAGTATACCCGTCTGGCGTGGTGACTGCCCACCAGGTTTCCTCGTTTTCGGCCGTCCAGCCGGGGTCGGCAATGTAAATGGCGCTCATGAGGCCCACCCACGGCCGCCAGTTCTGCGCCGCGTACTCGTAGGCGGCCACCATCAGGCGGGCCTGTTCCTCGGGGGTGACGGCGAACCACTGCATCGAGGGATGCACGGTATCGGTGGTGTAGCCGGTTTCGAGGATG
>JAEURB010000128.1 GCA_016788435.1 Anaerolineae bacterium
AAAGTTCTCTGCGCCACCTGCCACCGGGCAGCCCGGTACTTGAACTTGCGCACGGCCCCGGCCACCTGCAAGCTTCGCTGATGGCGCGTAGTGTGCGGGCCTATGGCATTGACCTTTCGCCGCAGATGGGCGAGCTAGCCCGCGAACGCCTGCTCGGGCAAGGATTTCCGGCGCGGCTGGCCCTGGCGAAGGCGCAGACGCTGCCATTCCCTGCGGGGACCTTCGCCGCCGTTATCAGCACCTTTCCGACCGAGTTCATCGCCGATCCTGCGACACTGAGCGAAGTCCGGCGCGTGCTGCGGCCGGGCGCGCCGCTGATTGTCGTGCCAACCGCGGCCTTCACCAGCGGTGGAGCAGGCAAGGCGGCGCTCGGCTGGGCGTACCGCGCGACAGGACAGCATGACGCCGCGCAGAGCCAGCGCTGCCGCATCGCGGAGGTGTTCGAACCGCACGGCTTCACGGTCGAGGTGTTCGACGAACCATGCCCGCGCAGCCTGGCGCTGGTGGTTGTGGCGCGTAAATCCCCCTAGCGCGTGCTGGGAAGCTATGCTATTCTGCTCGTCGAATCATGGTGGCTATAGCTCAGTCGGTTAGAGCGTCTGATTGTGGATCAGAAGGTCGAGGGTTCAAGTCCGTCTAGCCACCCCTGAAGGGACGCGCTGCCCCCACTCTAGCACAGAGCGGGGGCAGTTTTCATTAGAGGAATCGGCGGCGGGCATGGCCCCTTGTGACCCTAACATCAGGGCGCTCCAGGTCTTCCATCGTGAATCGCGCCATCACCACCCCATGCTTTATGCACTTTCGCGCATAATCCGCGATTTTCACGGAAATTTACAAAAGTGCCTTCCGTGCCTTCCGACTTTGCTGATTTGTGCAGTTCGTGAGGGAAGAACAGCCAACCATTTTTGGTTGAGTGCCTTCCAAGTGCCTTCCAAGTGCCTTCCAGTGCCTTCCGAATCCGGAAGGCCGGAAGGCACGGAGGGCACTTTTTTTATGAATTTTTCTGCACGACTTTGAGTCCGTGCCACCATGCACCATCGGAAGTGCGGAGTTCGGGCTTGCGGTAGGAAACGGTAATTGTGGATCAGAAGGTCGAGGGTTCAAGACCGTCTAGCCACCCCACGTGAAAGAAATCGCCTCCACCCCAACCGGGTGTAGGTTTTGTTTTGCCTGAGTACCGAACTGCCTCTCACATATCCCGCTGGAATTCACGATTTTCACTCATATGTTGATGCCAAAATTGATAATATGGCACCCTGGAATGAGTTATGGTGGTGGTTCTTCGAGGAGCGGCAAATGGAATTCAAGGATGCTTTGAGACGCAGGCGGGAGAACCTCAGGTTGTCGCCAGAAGAACTGGCGCGGCGGCTCACCCGGTTTGGCGCGCCAACGACCAGCACCGATGTGCAGCTTTGGGAACGCGGGCGAAATACCCCTCCGCTGGATAGCCTCCTCGTTCAGTAGGCCTTGGCTTCTGCACTACACACCCCTATCGAATCAATTCAGCGAGTCGTGCGGATAACGGCTCGTCAGCCCGAGCTTTCCCCGGAAGCGTTGCGGGCAGCTGAGATCGTGGAGTCTCTGCCGGAACCGATGCGTCAACTTGCACTCGGCCTTCTAGAGACGCTTTCACGCCACAACGGGTCTCCGGCGAATGTGCATTCACAGGACTTCTGGGCAGAAGAGTAGCCACTTTTTCCAGTCGGACTGCGGGGATATTTCAGAAGAGACGCAGATCCACGGGCTACGCCGGGCGCGGGGGCTAGGGGCGGCTCGTGGGTAGAAGCGACGCCTAACCAGGTCGGCGCAGATTGACATGTGCCCGGCGCTGGACGAGGCGCAGTCCTTGACGTGTCAGTCCAACCGCTGGGGCGGTCGCAGGTGGCGCAGGTGATGGGGTGGGTTCGGCGGCCGCATCGCCATCAGGAACGGCCGCGATCACTGTCGCCAGCGCGGCAACCGTCACGGCGGGGATAGCAGCGGCTGGCTGCGGCACGGCTTCCAGCGGAAGCGTTTCCTGCGGATCAGGTTCAGTTGTTTTACCGGTAACAGCCTCTGTGGCAGCTTCAACGGCCTCGGCTGGCGCGGCTTCCGGCGCTACTTCAACCGGCGGCCGTTCGGCGGTTTCCGGCTTGATCTCTTCCGCTTCTGCTGAAGGCCGGCCAACACCGAACACCTCCCAGATGCTCTTGCCATGCGCATCGGCTGGCGGAAGAGCCGCGGCTGCGGCGGCGGCAGCGACGGCTGCGGCTGTTCTGTCCGGCGGCGGCTCAGTGGCGGCCGGTTCCAGGTTCGGCTCAGGCGTGGCGGCTCCGGCTTCCACGGTGGCGGGTTCCGGTTCAGCCGCGAGGTCGACGGGTTCGGGCTTGGGTGCGAACCGTTCGTCGCTCGCTGGTTCAACCTCCGCAACCGGGCGTGGCTTCGTATCCTCGACGGTGACCGGTGGCTCGCTGCTCAGGTCAATCGCGGCGACCAAACCGGCATCCTGCGCGTCCACGTTCGGCTCACTGGCCGCAGGCAGCAAGACCGCATCCTCGGCGGGCTCAGCGTCCACCGTTGCATCCGCAGCGGACGGATGGCGCGGCACGTATGAGGCACGCGCTTCAACATCCGGCGCTTCCCGAATCAGCGACCGCGCAGCGATCTCGTCACTCTGGCTGATGGCCTTGATCTGCTTGTAGAGCGACTTCAGGCTGGCGGCCATGATCGAGTCGTACTGCCGCGCAGTACGGCCGCCGCCCAGCACGCCGCCACCGTCGAACGAGAACGTCCACTGAACGACCGTACCTTCCGGTATTTCCTGCAGGCGCAGGCGGCCCTTCGTGTTCTTGAGAGCAACACCATCCACAACGGCATACTCGTAGCCGAGGCCGTTATACCACGAGGTGATTTCGAGTACCGTGTCCTTCCCCCGGTCGGTCGTTGAACGCCAGCGAGCCCCAACGCCATCGTGCCGGGTGGAAAGGAAGGATACGCCCTGGCAGTCTGCCTGCCACTCGGCGTTCTTGTTGAAGTCGCTGACATATGCCCACACGACTTCCTGACGGGCCGGGATGAGAATACGTTGGTCAATGATCGCCATAATGTGGCCTATTATACTTCGGGCGGCCTGCTGTTCAAACAATGCAGTGCTTGTTACAATTCTCACGATTGAGAAGTTGTAGGACCGCATGACGTGACCTTTCCGGCGCTCACCATGGCCTTTATAGTGGCAACGCTCTACGGCGCGCTTTTTCACCTCTTTGCCGGGGGCGATGCGCGCCGCCTGGCGATCTATCTCATCACAGCGTGGCTTGCATTCGGCGTGGGTCAGGTTCTGGGTTCGCTTCTCAACGTCTCGTTGTTCTCGGTCGGCGTCTTGCACTTGTTCGCCGCCAGCGCCGTCTGTTGGGTCGCGTTGGTGGGCGTGTGGTTGTTGATGCGCCGCCGCCGGTTACTCGCCTAGCGAAGGGCCTGATCAGGCATGACGGTTCAACCCAAGGCGCCCGGCGCCGCAACATCAGAGGCCATTTCGACGACTCGCAAGCGCATTCGCCGCGTCATCCTGGTTGTCACTTTGGTGCCGGCGATCTTGTTTGGCATCATGTTTCTGGTCGCGGTGCTGTTAGCGTTATCCGATAGCAAAGCGGCGGCCGATATTGTTCGCATGATCCGCGACCTGATGATCGTCTTCATCGCGCTCGAACTGGCCCTGATCTTCGTCAGCGTGTCCGTTCTGCTGGTTCAGGTCTCGCGGTTACTCAATCTGCTGACCGAGGAGATCGCCCCGCTGCTCGACGCGACACAGGAGACGGTGCAGACGGCGCAGAACACCGTCGAGTTTGCCGGCCGGAACGTGCTTAATCCGATGATCGAGGTCTCAGCTTTTCTGGTGACGTTGCTGAGCCTGCTGACCAGCGTCTTCGGTTTACGGCGCGCCTATACCCGGGCCAATAAACCCAAGCGAGATGACCATGTCAGTTGAGAGCGGGTTTCGCGCTGACGGCCGCTGGATGGCTTGGGGACTGGTCTTGGGCCTGTTGACCGGTGCTGGGTTATCACTGTGGTTTGCACCACGCAGCGGCGGAAGTTTCCGCGCATGGCTGGCTGACGGCGTTCAACGGATGGCGCAGCGCACGCGCTCGCGCATCGAGGACGCGGCTTCGTCCGATCCGGTTGCGCAGAGCCTGGCCGAAGGGAAAGAGGCCGCCCGCAAACGTCGCGAAGGCATGGTAGCCTAAGCGCAGCATAGCGAGTAGTTGAGGGGAAAGCCGGACGAACCCTAATCCAGGGAGTATGTCAAATACTCTCTAGCCCCCCAGCGCCGCAATCGCGGCGGGCAGTGCTTCCACCACATCACCCGCACAAACCGCGCGTTCACTACCGAGCTTTTGGGCAGCCAGTTCACCGGCTGTTCCATGCATAAATCCACCGAGCGATGCGGCGTCGAATGGCGATAACCCCTGCGCCCGCAGCGTGCCGATTGTTCCCGCCAGCACGTCGCCCGTTCCGGCCGTCGCCAGCGCTGAAGTCTTAAAGGGAAGCACCCGAAGCTGGCCGTCAGGGGCGGCGATCAGCGTATGCGCCCCCTTCAGCAGCACCACGACGTTCCACTCCGCCGCCTTCTCCAACGCCACTGTCCAGCGTTGCGCAACGACTTCCTGCGCGCTCATCCCGCACAAGCGGCCCATTTCGCCGGGGTGAGGCGTGATGATCGTACCGGGTGGCAGCATTTCCGGCCAGCCGGGGAGAGTAGAGAGCAGCGAGAGTCCATCCGCGTCCAGAACCAGCGGCGGCTGGTGGCGGGCAATGAGCAGTTCAGTCAGAAAATCGGCGGTAGCGGGATTGCGGCCCAGCCCCATACCGATAACCAGCGCGCTTGCGGCGGCCCACTGTTCGCGCATTAGTGGAGCGGCGTCGGCGGTGAGCGCACCTTGGCTGTGCGGTAATGGCAGCCACGTACACTCCTGCAGCGCACCGGCCAACCACCCGGCCACGGGCGCAGGTGTAGCGACCGTTACCAGCCCCGCGCCCATGCGGTAGGCGGCCCGGGCAGACAGGGCAGGTGCACCCGAATAATTGGCCGAGCCGCCAGCAACCAGCACATGGCCGAAAGTTCCCTTGTGGCTGTTTAGGCTGCGCGGTGGGAGCAGGGCCGAGGCGTCATCCGCCGTGAACAGATGCGATGTGGCTGACTTGAGCGGACTGAGATCGGCGGGAAGTTCGAGGCCGGCAATCGTCAGCCGGCCAACCGCCTCCGCCCCAGGAAACGTGAGTAGTCCTGGCTTGACGGCGATCATCGTGATCGTTTCGTTAGCCGAAAGGGCGGCTGGTTCGAGTGCGCCGCTGTCACAGTCCAGGCCGCTGGGGCAGTCCACAGCCAGCATGGCCGGACGAGCCGGATGTGCGGTCGGCTGTTCGGCGGACTGAAATGGTTGAACGGCACTGTGCGGGCGGCTCAACGCCTGCGACGTGGCCGAGAGCAAAAGTATCGCGCCTTCGCTCAACGGCAGCCGTGCACCGATGCCGAACAGCGCGTCCACGACGATGAGCGCCCCACACACAGCTTGCGTCAGGACGCCGAAGCCCGAATCGTCTGCGGCCATGCTAATCGTTAGCCCTGCATCGCGAACTGCTTGCATCAGCGCATCATTCGGCGCGCGCGGCGCGAGGAGATAGAAGTGCACCTGTGCGCCAAACTCAGCGGCCAGCACGCGGCCAGCCACCAGCCCGTCGCCGCCGTTGTTACCTGGCCCGATCAGGAAGACTACTCGCCAATCGGCCGCTGCTTTTCCAGTTGCGCCCAGTAGCGCGGCGATTCGGGCTGCAATCGCCCGCCCGGCACGCTGCATCATTTCGGCGTAGGGTACTCCATTTGCATTGGCCTCGACCTCGGCGGCGCGAACCTGTGCGACCGGCAGAATAGGGATGGTCATCAGGGCCTCCTCGCGGTTGCGTTAGGCCGAGGATTGTAACGCGCCCTGAATCAACGAAGGCGTCTCGTGAGCAGAGACGCCTTCGCAACCCATTTCAATTGCGCGTTGTTCAGGCGCTGCGGTCCACAACCGACCAGGCCAGTTCAACGAGCTGCTGCTTGGCCGGCGAATCCGGCAGAACAGACAGTCCGCTCACTGCCACCTCGACGAAATGGTTGGCCTGTTCATGGGCCTCGTGGATGGCGTCGCCTTGCATGATGCGGGCACGAAGCGCGTCAAGCGGGTCTGTCGATGGCGCCTGCTCGGCGTGATCGTGGGCAACGACGAAGCCGCGCCCCTGCTCGACGTCAATGCCGGAAGTCTTGCCCAATTGTTCGCTGCCCGCCGTTACATCAAGCACGTCGTCCACAATCTGGAAGGCAAGCCCGATGTGGTAGCCGAACGATTCGAGCGCCTGCTCGAAGCTGCGTGAGGCGCCCGCGGCGCGCGCACCAAGTCCGGCCGCCGCCTTGAACAGCGCAGCCGTCTTGAGGGCGATGATGCGGTAATACACTTCGCGGGTGAACTGATTGTTCTTGACGGCGGCGGCCTGCAGCGTTTCGCCTTCCACCAGCGCCGACGCAGCCTCAGCCATGAGAACATTCAGATTGCCATAAGGCGCCATCAGTTCATAGACTTTCGTGAACAGATAGTCGCCCGTGAGCAGCGCGAAGGTGCGCCCCCAGATCGAATTAACCGACGGGCGGCCACGCCGCACCACACCGTGGTCGTTGATATCGTCGTGAACGACGCTGGCCGTATGCACCAGCTCGACGGCTGCGGCGAGCGGGGCGGCCAGCGACACATCGCTTCCGCCAGCGGCCGCGAAGCTCAGGACGGTCAGGCGCGGCCGAATACGCTTGCCACCCGCTGACAGAATGTGCCGGCTGGCATCGCGCAGCACGTCCACATCGCTGTTGACCGTGTCGTACATTAACTGCTCGATCTGGTCGAGCGCCGCTTGCAGATTGAACGATGGTTCAGCCAATGGAGGCGCCCCGTTGCCGGAGCGCGCTGGCGCTTGCTGGTGGGTCATAAGCCCGGCCGTCCTGTCAGTTTGCTGGCATTTGTGACGTTCAGAACAATCTAAATATAGTGAATGCTATTCTACATGGTTCGGATTTGTGCGTCAACGAGCCATGCGCTACCTGCCAGGTACACATTCAGACGCGGTGGAACCGCTGTAGCTTACAGCTTTGTATAGGCCAGGCTGAACATGAACTCGCTGCCGGCGCGCGGCGCGCTGATTACGACAATCCGGCCGCCGTGCGCTTCCACAATCTGACGTGCAATCGCGAGGCCAACGCCCATGCCGCCGTGCTTGCGTGTGGACGAGCCATCAGCCTGGTAGAAGCTCTCGAAGATCCGCTCGTGGCGGTCAGGCTCGATGCCGATACCCCGGTCGCGCACGCAAACTTGCATGTGGCTTTCGCCGGGTGTGAACTCGACGTCCACCACATCGTCGCTGAATTTGAGCGCGTTGTCGAGCAGCAGTTGAAGGACGATGCTGAGGGCGCGGCGATTGCCCTGTACCAGCGGGAGTTGCGGCGGGTGAATGGCCTGAACGCGCTCGGCGCTTTCGCGGTGCGCCCACGTGCGGCGCAGGTTGCGCAGTGCGATCTCTAGTGAGTCCGGCAGGAAAACGTCCTCAAGTTCAATCGAGGTGAAGGCTTCGGAAAGCAGGATCAGATTGCTGATCACGCCCTCCAGCCGTGCGGTCGAAGCGGTCGCGTAGAGCAGCAGCTCGCCGAGTTTCTGCGGGTCTTCGGTTTCCGACAGCAGAGACACCGCGCCCTTGACATGCAGCATGGGTGTGCGCAGTTCATGTGCCACCGACTGGATGATGGTCGCCTTCAGCAGTTCAAGCTCCTGTGCCTGCATTTGCAGCCGCCGTTCGAATTCGCCGTCATCCGCGGGTGTAAGTTGCTCGATGGATCTCTGCCAGGCGGCGCGTATAGCCAGCGCCGCGTCCAGATTGTGCTGCAGGATGGCCGGCTCGGGCGCCCACACGTAGTCGGCCCCGCTGATGGGGGCGGGGAGGTGTGACAGGATTACCAGCAGCGGGCGATAGGGTGGCTCCATGGCGTCGCGCAGCGACTGAAACATCGTCAGCACGCGAACCGAAGGAGCGCCAATGATGCAGGCAGGCAGTTCGTCCCGGCTGGCCCGGCGCAGCACCGCCCGCACCCCGGGCGCGGCCGTGAAGCCGCAGTGATCGGTGAGATTGCGCAGCCAGCCCGGCGCGCCTTTGGGAACGATAGCGACGACCTGCGCGTGGGAAGGGGCGGCTGACGTTACCATTCAGGTTGCCGCCCCGGCGATGGTCATGACACACCGGAGATTACTCACCGCTGGTCTCCTCCAGAGCGTTCAGAAAGGCGTCCAGCCCCGGCCGTTCGGCGTTGCACTCCGGGCAGCCGATGAACGGGTCATCCAAAAAAACGTGATGCCGCGAACACTCGGCATTGACCTTTAGTTGGCGGCCCATGCCGAGCATCTTGGCGCTGACGGTGAGGGTGAGAGTCAGGGTTGGGCTGGCGTTGGCGAGCAGAATGCCGGGGACGAGACACGTCGAACAGTCAGCCGGTTTCCAGTGCCGCGAGTTCGGGTTGTCTTTGATCAGCCGGCATTCCTGAACATTCTTGCCCCGGTGGAAATCCTGGAAGTAGTGACGGCAATCTTTTCCCGCCGGTGTGCGCATGTGTGCTGCCCCCTGGAGGTACAGACGGATGGTATCTGTGCCAGGGGGAACGCGCCATGATAACTGAGATAGGGGTTTGTTATGACCGGGTTAACCAGGTTCGTGCTTTCGTACCAAGTTCTGACACAGGACGAAGCTCGACGGTTGGATCGGGCAGCGCGGCGATGAAGGACTCGCCGTAACGTTTGCTGATGATGCGCCCGTCCAGCACAACCACGATTCCTCGGTCGCTGGCCGTGCGAATGAGGCGGCCGAACCCCTGGCGGAAGCGCAGCACAGCTTCCGGCAGGGAGTAGTCCATGAACCCGTCCTCAACCATTTCCGAGCGGGCCGCGACAATTGGTTCGTTAGGCACCGCAAACGGCAGCCGGACGATGACGAGCGCGCTCAGCGCCTCGCCGGGAATATCCACGCCTTCCCAGAAGCTGCGTGTGCCGAGCAGTACCGCGCGCTCGGCCGATTTGAACGACTCCAGCATCGCGTGGCGGCTGGTGCCGTCGCTTTGGTCGAGCACCGTGATGCCGCCGAGTGCGAGGCGGGGCGCAATCGCGTTGGCCGTTTGTTTGAGTTGGGCATAGCTGGTGAAGAGGGCCATCGTGCGGCCATTGAGTGCCGCCGCCAGTTCGATCAGGGCGGATTCGACGGCGCGCTGATAGCGCGGGCGGTCACCGGGGTCGGGCAGGTCGTTCGGGAGATAGAGCAGCGCCGAGCGGTGGTAGTCGAACGGCGAACCAATCGCGACGGTTTCCATGTGTTCAGCGCCGAGCCGTCCGGCAACGTAACCGAAGCCGTCGTTGGTTTGCAGGGTGGCGCTGGTGAGGATCACCGATTCGCGCTGATTCCAAATGCCCTCGCGGGCCAATCCGCTCACCGAAATCGGCGCGCTGTAGAGCGTAACGGGCTGTTCCTCGCCGCCGAGCGTGATCCAGTAGACGCCGTTCGGATCAGGCTCGACAACCAGCGCCTGAAGCTGCCGCTGCATGCCGCCGAAGGTGCGCCCGGCCGACACCACCGACAGCGCCAGGTCTTCGACTTCCTCGCGGTCGCCAGCGCGCAGGCGTCCCACAACATAGCCAAGTTCGGAGAGCTTCTCCGTCAACACCTCAAGATAGGGCGACAATGTCGCCCACGCCGCTTCGACGGCTTCGAATTCGCGCTTATGCCGCACGCCATCGGTAATCCGCAGCGGTTCATTGCCCTGGCCGGTTTGGTGCGCCTTGGAGAGGGCGCGCGCCGCCGCGAAGAATCGCCGCAGCGGGGTGTCCAGTTCGTGCAGTGCCCCCGCGATCAGGGCTGTGAAATCGCCAATGCGGGCGGCCTCAATATCGGAAGCGTTGGCGCGGGCGAAGGCGGCGACGGCGCTCAGCATCCCGCGCCGGGCGTCGCCCAGTTCGCCCATCCGGCGGCGAATCAGCAGCTCATCGGCGCGAAACGTCAGCCCCGATGTAAGCGCATCCTCAAACTGGTGCGCCTCGTCCACGATCAGGCGCTTGAAGGGCGGCAGCACGTTCCCCTCGGCTGTCATGTCCGAGATCAGCAGTGCGTGATTGACGATCAGCAAATGGGCGCGTTCGGCGTCGCGGCGGGCGCGATAGTACGGGCAGGTGCCGCCCATCATCGTCTTGCAGCGTTCGAGCGGGCAGCCCTCGTCCTCGGCGCTCAGGCGTGACCACGCGATGTGTTCATCCAGTCCGCGCAGCGTAAGCTGGCTGCGCTCGGCCGTTCCACCCTGCGCCAGTGAAACCAGCAGCTTGGCCGTCACCCGCAGTTCAGCCAGCGAATTCGGCCCCCGGCGGCGTGTGCTTTCCAGTCGGCGCGGGCAGAGATAGTTGCCGCGCCCCTTGAGCATCGCGGCGCGCAGGGGTTCACCGAGCGCCTGAGCCAACAGGGGGATGTCTTTGTGGACGAGTTGTTCCTGCAGGTTGATGGTGTTGGTCGAAATGACGACCCGTTCGCCATTCTGCAAGGCGTGCAGCGCGGCCGGGGCGAGGTACGCCAGCGACTTCCCCGTTCCAGTGCCGGCCTCAATCAGCGTATGCCGGCCGTCGTTGAGCGCCTCGTTGACGCGCCCGGCCATCTCGATTTGCTGCGGGCGATGCTCGTAGGCATCCAGTATCTGGCTGAGCCGGCCATTTTCCCCCAGCAGTTCAGCAACCCGTGCGCCATGGACTGGCCCTGGCGCGGTAACTTCCTTGAGCGGCGGCAGCGAGGCATCG